>JANMTJ010000494.1:0-12816 GCA_031390295.1 Oleiharenicola sp. | reverse complement strand
GAAGGGTGTGTCGGGTTGCAATTCCCGCGCATGCGCGAGAGCGGCGATACCATCGTAACCGGGCACGCTGAAATCTGCGAGGATCACGCCAAACTTGGCGCGCCGCAGCGCACCGATATATTCCTCCCGGCTGGAAACGCGTGTGAATTGACAGGCCAAGCCGCTGGCTTCGACAGCCGTTTGCATCAGTTCGAAATCAGCCGCATCGTCCTCCAGATGCAGGACCTGAAGGCGGGGATTATTGGCCGACTGGGATGGAGATGCTGGATCCATACAAGGGTTGACCTTCAATGGGCGCGTGGGGCTCAGCGAAGGGGTATGATAAGGCGACCCGTTGCCTATTTTTTATAACTGTAAACAGCTAGTAGCCTAAGTAAAGCCCTCTCTATCTGGCCCATACCATTGCTTGAACTTCTGCAAGGAGAACGGAACACCTCCCTGCTACCGGGAAATATAAATACCCGGGCAAGGCGCGGTGCTTTGGATTTCAAGCAAACACAGCTCCACCCAGCAGCTGTTCACCGTCGTGGAGCGCCATGATCTGGCCGGGTGCGAGGGCGCGCTGTGCTTGGTCGAATTTAATGTGGGCGGTTCCTTCCGGCCCGGGGGTAAAATCGATGGCCACGCGGGGGTCGCGGTAGCGGACGCGGCATTCCAGGCGTCGCGCGGTGGTGACCGGTTCACCGATGAAACTGAGACTGTGCACGCGACATTCGCCGGCCCAGAGGCCGGGTGCATCCGGCTGGTCAAAGGCTACGAGCAGGGCGTGGTCGCTGGCGCGCTTGCCCACGACGACGTAGGCTTCGTGGTCGGTATTGGACGGGATGCGAATGCCGCGCCGCTGCCCGATCGTGTAGTAGTGCAGTCCGCGATGCTCGCCGAGCACCCGGCCGTCGGTGGCCCGGATGATCGGGCCGGCGTGCTCGGGCACGTAGGCTTTGAGAAAATCGGCCATCTTCACCTCGCCGATGAAGCAGATGCCCTGACTGTCCTTCTTGCGCGCGGTGGGCAGCCGGGCCTCGGCGGCGAGGTCCCGAAGCGCGGGCTTGGTCAGGTGGCCGATCGGGAAGAGGGCGTCACGGAGCTGCGCCTGCGATAGGAGCGCGAGGAAATAGGACTGGTCCTTGTTCTTGTCCGCGCCCTCCCGCAGGGCAAAATGGCCGGGGGTATCCTCGATCCGCCGTGCGTAGTGTCCGGTGGCGACGGCGGTGAAGCCCTGGGCCTTGGCATACTTCGCGAACACGCCGAATTTCATCTCGCGGTTGCACATGACGTCGGGGTTGGGCGTGAGACCCCGCTGGTAGCTCTCGAGCAGGTAGTCCACGACGAGGTGGCGGTAGTCCGCCATGAGGTTGACGACTCGAAACTCGATGCCGATGGCCTCGGCCGTGGCGCGGGCATCATCGATGTCCTGCATCCAGGGGCAGTGGCCGATGACCTTGTCCTCATTGATCCAGTTCTTCATGTATGCGCCCACGATGTCGTGCCCCTGCTGCTTGAGCAGGAGGGCGGCGACGGAGCTGTCGACTCCGCCGGACAGGGCGACGAGGAGGCGGGACATAGGGGGAAAGAAAGCACGGAACCCGCGGAGTACACGGAAAAACTAACGGTTGCGTCGCCACAGAGCGCTTGCGGTGGCGCGGCAACTGCTGAACAATCGCCATCTCCGTCCCGCCTTGAACACCCGCGCCCCCTTCAACCCTGAGCACGCCCATCGCATCGCCCGGGCCTGGCTGATCTCCGCCTCGTCGGGGATCATCGAGATGGGCGCGGACTGGACCGCGGCCTCGCTGCCGTTGCTGGCGCCGGGGGACAAGGCGTTTGATTTCACCGACCTCAGCCCGGCGGCGCCGTCGCTCTACGCTGATGAAGCGGCCTACTATGTGGATGAGACGGGGCAGCTGGTGTTCATGCTCGATCCGGCGGAGCACAGCTGGGTGAACTTTGACGAAATGCCGGTCTACGTGGCCGGAGACTTCAACGGCTGGCAGGACGCGGTGGGCAAGCCGGAGTGGCGGCTGGAACCGGGTGAGCTGAATGACCGCGCGGTGTGGTTGCTGCGCCGGCCCGCCGCGCCGCTGCTGACGGATCCGCCGCAGCAATTCAAGTTTGTGACGGGAGAGAACCGCTGGCTCGACGTGCCGCGCGACGCCACCAACCTGGTACCCGATGCCAAGGGCCGCTTCAACCGTGCGATCTTCCGCGACCGCACGGGGCGCAACCTCTTCCGCTTCACCACGACCGAGCCGGTGCTGCTCAACCAGACTTACTCGGTCGTGCATGTACGCGACGGCCGCGAGGCCCCCAAGACACGGGTGCGGCTGGGGAAATTTTTCCACGAGATGCGCAGCGACCTGCCGCTCGGCGCGCTCATCCGGCGCGGCGAGACGACCTTCCGGCTCTTCGCCCCGCGGGCCAAGCATGTGCGGCTGTTCCTGTGCGAGAAACTGGAGGAAATGGGCCAGGCCTACGGCTATGAACTGGACCGGAAAGTGGAGGAGGGGGGCTGGCAGGGGGCGTGGGAGGCGCATCTCAACCGCAACCTGCACGGCTGGTATTACTGGTATTCGGTCAGCGGTCCCCACGATGTGTTCGGCCATTTCCACCCGGGCCAGAAAATCCTCGATCCCTACGCGCGGGCCACGGTCGGGCGGGAGGGCCCGGGCATCGTGCTCGATCCGGCGTGGGTGGGGTCGGGCGACCGTTCCTTCCCCACGCCCGCGTGGCAGGATCTCGTGATGGTCGAGGCGCATGTGCGCGACCTGACCGCCCACGCGCCCCTTCCGCTCAGCGCGGATGAGCGGCTCGGCTTCACCGGATTGCGGCAATGGGTGGAGAGCCCCGATTTCTACCTGAAGAAACTAGGCGTGAACTGCGTGGAGCTGCAGCCGGTACACCAGGCCGACAACCTGACCCGCGAGGAATACCACTGGGGTTACATGACCACGAATTTCTTCGCGCCCTCGGCCGCCTACGGTCTGGACCCGGCCCGGGCCTCGGCGGTGAAGGAGTTGCAGGAACTGGTGGCGGCGTTCCACCGGCAGGGCATGGCCGTGGTCATCGACGTGGTCTACAACCACGTGGGCGAGCCGGCGCACCTGATGTTCATCGACAAACTTTATTACTTCGAGCTCGGCAACGACGGCGCGCTGGCGAATTGGAGCGGCTGCGGCAACGATGTGCGCTGCCGCTCGGCCATGACGAAGCGGCTGATCATCGACAGCCTCGTCCAGTTGATCGAGGTGTACGGGGTGGACGGTTTCCGCTTCGACCTGGCCGAACTGATCGGCGTGGACGTGTTGCGCGAAATCGAGGTTGCGGTGAAGCAGGTGAAACCCGATGTGATCCTCATCGCCGAGCCGTGGAGTTTCCGCGGCCACATTGCCGCCGCGCTGCGGCCGACGGGCTACGCCTCGTGGAACGACAACTACCGGAACTTCCTGCGGGACTACGTGCATGGCTGGGGCGGGGCCGACTCGCTGGAGTATTTTCTCAAGGGCTCGCCGTGGCATTTCGCCTTCTGGCCGGCGCAGACGGTCAACTACACCGAGTCGCACGACGACCGCACCTGGCTTGACAACATCAGCGAGAAGCCTGCCCACAACGGCTTCCACCCGACGCAGAACGACCGGCAACGCACGCACCTGATGGCTGCGATCCTGCTGGCCTCGGTCGGCATTCCGCTGCTGGCAGCGGGACAGGACCACCTGCGTTCGAAGCACGGCGTGAACAACACCTACCAACGCGGCGACCTCAATGCGCTCGATTACCGCCGGCTGGCGCGTTACCCGGCCACGCACCGCTATTTTGCCGACTGGATTACATTCCGGCGGTCCGCCCGGGGGCAGTTGCTGCGGCAATGGTCGCGACCCTCCGAGGGTTTTTTCCAGTGCTTCTCCTCGCCCGGACAGCCGGCGCTCGTGGCCGTCTACAACGCCGACGGCAGCCAGGGACGGCAGCGGCTGATGTTTGCGATCAATCCGCACATCGATGACACTTTGGTTCCTATCGGGGATTTTGCCGGATGGGCGTGGGAATTGCTGGCCGACCATGAGTGCTTTTACGCCGAGAGCCGGCCCGCGCCGGGACAGTTGTCCCCGGCGGGGGTTTTTCTGCCCGGGTTGGGCTGCAGCCTGTGGATTTGCAGCTAAGGGCCACGAGGCCCACTGTTTATTACGCAAATAATGCCCACTGCTGCGCAGATTAAGGCACAATTCGAGCATCGCACTTGCCAAAGCCCATGGCGGGCATTTCAGTCGCCATTCTCAACGTCCACCAACCCACACCCAATATGGCTGTCAAAGTAGCAATCAATGGTTTCGGCCGCATCGGCCGCCTCGTTTTCCGCGCACTCGTCGAGCAGGGCCTGCTCGGCAAGGAACTGGATGTCGTCGCCGTCGGCGACATCGTGCCCGCCGACAACCTGGCTTATCTCCTCAAATACGACTCCACGCAGGGCCGCTTTGCCGGCACCGTGACGTCGAAGAAATCCGCGCCGGACAAGGCCGACGACGACGTGCTGGTGGTCAACGGGAAGGACATCCTGGTGGTTTCCGCCAAGTCCCCCGCCGAACTGCCCTGGGCCAAGCTGGGCGTCCAGCTCGTGATCGAGTCCACCGGCCTGTTCACCGAGGCCGAGAAGGCCAGGGGCCACATCACCGCCGGCGCCAAGAAGGTCATCATCTCCGCCCCGGCCAAGGGCGAGGACATCACCATCGTGCTCGGCGTGAACGACGACAAGCTGGACCTCACCAAGCACAGCATCATTTCCAACGCCTCCTGCACGACGAACTGCCTCGCACCGGTCGTCCATGTGCTCCTGAAGGAAGGCTTCGGCATCGAGGAAGGCCTCATGACCACCATCCATTCCTACACCGCCACGCAAAAGACCGTGGACGGCCCGTCCAAGAAGGATTGGAAGGGCGGCCGCACCGCCGCGCAGAACATCATTCCCGCCAGCACCGGCGCCGCGAAGGCCACCGCCCTCGTTTGCCCCGAGGTCAAGGGCAAGCTCACCGGCATGTCCTTCCGCGTGCCGACCCCGACCGTTTCCGTCGTCGATCTCACGGTGAAGACCGTGAAGGCCACCTCCTACAAGGAAATCTGCGAGGCGATGAAGCGCGCCAGCGAGACCTACCTCAAGGGCATCCTCGAATACACGTCAGACGAGGTTGTCTCCAGCGACTTCATCCACTGCAAAGCCTCGTCGATCTTCGACGCCGGCTCCGGCATCGAGCTCAACAGCAAGTTCTTCAAGCTCGTCAGCGGGTATGACAACGAGTGGGGCTAGTCCAACCGCGTCGTCGAGCTGACCCAGAAGATCGCCGCGAAACTTTAAACCATCAATCGATCAACCGCGAAGGGCGCGAAGAACCGCGAAGAAATCAAACTCTTCGCGCCTCTTGGCGAACTTCGCGGTTAATTTTTTCCGATGTCCAAATTCAAATCCCTCCGTGACCTCAAGCTCGCCGGCCAGCGCGTCCTCATGCGCGTCGACTTCAACGTCCCGCAGGACAAGCAGACCGGCGCCATCACCAACATCGCCCGCATCGCCGCCGCGCTGCCCTCAATCAAATACGCCCTCGGGCAGGGTGCCTCGATCGTGCTGATGTCGCACTTGGGCCGCCCCGACGGCCAGAAGATCGCCAGGTTCTCGCTGAAGCCCGTGGCGGTGGAACTGGAGAAACTGCTGGGCAAGCCCGTGACCTTTCTCGACGACTGCGTTGGTCCGGCCGTCGAGGCGGCCTGCGCCAGGCTGGCCCCCGGCACCGTTGTTCTGCTGGAGAATCTCCGCTTCCACATCGAGGAGGAGGGCAAGGTGAAGCTCGAGGACGGCACGTCCAGGAAGGCCGATCCGGCCGCGGTGGCCGCTTTTCGGGCCAGCCTCACGAAGCTCGGGGATGTGTTTGTCAACGACGCCTTCGGCACCGCCCACCGCGCCCACAGCTCGATGGTCGGCGTGGCCCTGCCGCAGAAAGCCGCCGGTTTCCTGATGGAAGCCGAGCTCAAGGCCTTCGCCAAGGTCATCGACCACCCGGTCCGCCCGTTGCTCGCCATTTTGGGCGGGGCCAAGATCGCGGACAAGATTCCCCTCATCAACAACCTCCTCGACAAGGCCAACATCCTGATCATCGGCGGCGGCATGGCCTTCACCTTCAAGAAGGTCGTTTTCGGCAAGCAGATCGGCGCGAGCCTCTTCGACCCCGAGGGTGCCAAGATCGTCCAGGAACTCGTGGCCAAGGCCCAGGCCAAGGGCGTGAAGCTCGTTTTCCCGGTCGACTTCCTCGCGGCGGACAAGTTCGCCGCGGATGCCGCCACGCAGGTGGTCGGCGAGGACATTCCCGAGGGCTGGCAGGGCCTCGATGCCGGTCCGAAATCGATCGAGCTCTACCGCCAGACGATCCTCGGCTCCAAGACCATCATCTGGAACGGACCTCCGGGCGTGTTCGAATTCGAGAAGTTCGCCGGGGCCACCAAGGCGATGGCCGCGGCCATCGCCGAGGCGACCGCGCAGGGGGCCACGACCGTGGTCGGGGGTGGCGACACCGCCACGGCGGCCAAGAAATTCAAGGTGGCCGACAAGGTCACCCATTGTTCCACCGGGGGCGGCGCCAGCCTCGAATTCCTCGAGGGCAAGGTCCTGCCGGGCGTGGCGTTCCTCGAAAATTAATTTGTAGGTCGGGCTTTACGCCCGACCCATTGTCGGGGATAAATCCCGCCCTACACCACACCTCATGACCCTCCGCAGAAAAGTCATCGCTGGTAACTGGAAGATGAACAAGACCGCCGCCGACGGCGTCACGCTCACCAAGGACATCGTGGCCGAAGTCGGCCGCGAGGCCACGGTGGACATCGTGCTGTGCCCGCCGTATACCGCGTTGGAAAGTGCGGGCCGGGCGCTGGAAGGCCAGAGCATCAAGCTCGGGGCCCAGAACATGCACCCCGAGAAGGGCGGGGCCTTTACGGGCGAGGTTTCCGCGGAGATGCTGCGGGCGCTGTTCGTCACCCATGTCATCCTCGGCCACAGCGAGCGCCGCACGTATTTCGCCGAGACCGACGCCTTCATCAACAAGAAGGTCGTGGCCGCGCTGGCCAACCAGTTGAAGCCCATCCTTTGCGTCGGCGAGAGCCTCGCGGAACGCGAGGCCGGCTCGACGCTCGCCGTGGTACAACGTCACGTCGAGGGCGGCCTGCAGGGTGTGACCGCCGACCAGATCACCAGCGTCATCATCGCCTATGAGCCCGTGTGGGCCATCGGCACCGGCAAAGTGGCCACCACCGCGCAGGCGCAGGAAGTGCACGCTTTCATCCGCGACCTGCTGACCAGGCTTTACGGCGCACCGCTCGCGCAGAAAATCCGCATCCTCTACGGCGGCTCCATGAAACCGGCCAACGCGGCCGAGCTGCTCAGCCAGAAGGACATTGACGGCGGGCTGATTGGCGGGGCGGCGCTGGAAGCCCGGTCGTTCATCGACTTGGTCAAGGCGGCGGATGCAGCCAGCTAGGAAACTCGCCGGCATTCTCCTGGTGCTGCGGGCGGCCGGCAGCACGTTCGCGGCAGACTATCTCCTGGCCGAGCCCCGCTGGGCGATTGAGGCGCGCTTCCCCGACCAGCCCAAGACCGACGGCATCCTGACGCCCTCCCCGCAGGGCGACGTCAAGGTGCACCGCTTTTTCTGGGAGCAGGGTGGCGAGCACTACCTGCTGGCCCGGTTTGAATATCCCCTGGCCCTGTTGCCCGGGGAGGAGACCGGGCTGTACGACAAGTCGTTCAATGACCTGCTCCGCTCCCGGCCCGGCCAGGCCAAGGGGGTCGAGCCATTCACCGTCGGTCCCTACGAGGGGAAAAAGCTGGTCATCGCCCAGCGGCGGGAGAAGAGCATCCGCGAGATCAGATTCGTGGTCATCGGGTCGGTGTTGTATATGGCCAGCGCGGAATGGCCCGAGCTGGGCGTGCCAAGCGCCGGGCGCGCGGCGCAGTTCCTTGACAGCGTCCAGGTGCGGCCGGATTTCCTGAATGCCCGGGAAGTCGCGGCCGACGCCCGTTTCCGCGAACTGGTCGCCGGCCGCTTCCGTCTGCGCTATGACGCGACGCGCTGGTACCGCGACCCGGCAGACCAGGAGGCGGGGGTTATCAGCCTGCTGCGGCCCGACCAGCAGGCCGAGGCGCAGTTCATCGTCGAGGAACACCCCATCGAGGGGGGTGACATCGTGCGCGCGGTGCTCGACACGGCCCGGTCAGCGGCGGAGTCGGTCAACGTCAGGCAGCACCGACGGAAATTGCGCGGAACGGTGGACCTGGCGGAGCTGGAATTCACCGCCCGGGTGGAGCGCGTGACTTATGTGAATCACGGCTATTTCTACAGCGGGCCGGAGGGCTCGGTGCAGTTGCGTGGCTGGGCCACCGAGCGGGATTACCCCGGCGTCGGGGGCGACATCACGGAATTGCTCGAAGGACTCACCGTGGTCCCGGCCGCCCGATAGCGGTTGACGGCGCGCTAGGCGGTCCGGCGATATTCAGCCAGCAGCTCCGCCACCGGGGCATGAAGCCCGGCCGGATCGAGGTCGGCGCTAAGGCGGTTGACCAAGGCGCCCGGGGCCGGGTCGGACCGGTTTTCCAGTGCGAGGCCGAGCGCGGCGTAGAGAGCCATCTGCCGGGCCCCCGCCGCCAGATCGTCCCGTCCCTTGTAGTCGTAGAGCGCGGCGGTCTCGGCCAGCAGCGAGGCGTAAGCCAGGCATTTCTCCCGGGCTTCGGTGGCTGATTCGTTTCGCCGGAGCGCGGCGATTTGCTCCGGCAGATCCAGCCGCAGGAATTCCACCGGCGAGAGGGGGAAGAGTTTTTCCTGCAGGTGAAACGACAGCAGCAGCGCCTCCTCCAATTCATGATCCACGCGCTTGCTGGCGAGCCGGGCGACGAACTGCCGGAGCAGGGCAATCTGCCGCAGAATGTAGTCCTGCCGCTGGGAGGCCATGGCCGGTCAGCGGAGGCGTTCAGCCAGCGAAGCCACCAGTCCGGTGAGGAAGGTCTTGTCGCCCGGCAGGGAGGAGAGGGTCGCGAGGGCGGCCGCAGTGTACTCCCGGGCCAGCTTGCGCGAATCCGCGAGTCCGAGGAGGCTCACCGAGGTGGCCTTGCCAGCCCGGGCATCCTTGCCGGCGGTCTTGCCAAGCGTGGCGGTGTCGGCCGTGGCATCGAGGACATCATCGATGATCTGGAACGCCAGGCCCAGGTGCCGGCCGATGGTGCGGAGTGCGTCCGTCTGCTCGTCAGTGGCTCCGCCGCAGAGTCCGCCGGCGGTGAGCGAGGCGGTGATAATGGCCGCGGTCTTGTTGAGATGGATGAATTCAAGTTCGGCCGTCGTCGTTCCGGTCTTTTTCTCCGCGAGCAAGTCCTCCATCTGGCCGCCGATGAGCCGCGCGCTGCCGGCGGCGTCGGCGATTTCCCGGGTGAGGGCAGCGGCCAGGGCCGGGTTGGAGCGGTAGTGGTGGCCGATGATCTGGAAGGCGAGGGTGAGGAGGGCGTCGCCCGCGAGCAGCGCGGTGGCCTCGTCGAACTGCCGGTGGACGGTGGGCCGGCCGCGGCGGAGGTCGTCGTTGTCCATGCAGGGCAGGTCGTCGTGGACCAGCGAGTAAGTGTGGATGCATTCCAACGCGACCGCGGCGGGAAGGGCATCATGGGTGGCCCCGAACAGGTCGGCGGTGGCCAGGGTCAGGACCGGCCGCAAGCGCTTGCCTCCGCCGAGCAGGGCGTAGCGCATCGCCTCGTGCAGCCGGGCAGGCCTGGCGGTGCCGGCCGGTACCAGCCGGTCGAGGCCTTGCTCGATCCGGTCGCGGTAGGTTTGGAACTGGGCGTCGAAGTCCACGGGTGGGCGGCAATTTCCCTCCCGACAGCATGATTGGCAAATGGATTGTTAAGCGGCAGTTGCGGCGAGAACAGGCTCGCCTTGCGGTCGGCCGCCCTTTCAATCGGGTGCAATATCTGATGCCCACCTACGAATACGTCTGCACCAAGTGCGGCCACGAGCTCGAAGCCTTCCATTCCATGAAGGATGCCTCGCTGACCAAGTGCCCGGCTTGCCGCAAAGCCGGCCTGAAGCGCAAAGTCGGCGGCGGAGCGGGATTGATTTTCAAGGGCACTGGCTTCTATATCACCGACTACAAAAAGAAGTCCGGCGAAAACCCTGCTTCCGCCAAGCCTACCGAAACCAAGCCAGCGGCCACCGCCGCGGCGAAATAATCCCCTCCCATGGCTGACAAGAAAATCGAAAAAGCCCTCTATGGCCCGAGTCTTACCGAAGTGGGACTCGGGGCGGTGCTCGGCCTCGTTGCCGGCGTGCTCGCCGCCTGCGTCTTTCTCGTTTTCTTCAAGCCGGTCATGCCCGTGAAGGAAATGCCCCCGAAGGACAAGCAGGTCCAAGGCACGATCTATTATTTGCTCGGGGGTGATTCCAGTGCCAAGAGCCGCACCTGGTCGGCCAAGCAGAAGCAGTTCGTCGCCGGCACCAGTATCACGGTGGTCGAGGACGAGTTGAATGCCTGGGCCGTCTCGGCATTTGCCAGTGCGGCGCCCCCGGCGGCCAAAGCGGGAGAAAAACCGGCGGATAACAGCGCCGCGTTGAAGGGCATTTTCAATCCCGGCACCCCGAATTTCAGGATCCAGGACGGTAAAATGCAGATCGGCTTCAAGTGCATCCTCAATTGGTATGGCCTCACCAAGGAGGTGATGGTGCTGACCACGGGGGTTATGGTGAAATCCGGCGACAAATTTGTCTTCTCCGCCCAGACCATCTACCTGGGCTCCTGCCCCGTGCATCTCCTGCCCGCCGTGGCCGGTCCGCTCGTTTCGCACCTGATCGATAAAAAGAAAGCACCGGATGCGATCAATTCGGCGTGGGCCAAGCTCACCGATGCGACCATCGAGGGCAACACCCTCAAGCTCACCGTGCAGTAACCAGCCTTCGCCAAGCCTACGGCTGGCAGGTCTCCTTCAGCCCAGAGTGAAGTTTGGTCCGATCGAGCGCCGGCAATTTCCTTGTGTCCCGGAACTTGAAAAATATCGGCGCGGTCGCCACCGCCACTGTGGTGTCCCGGGTGCTCGGCCTGGTGCGGGAGGGTTTCATTGCCGCGGTGTTCGGGACCAGTGTGCTCAACTCGGCCTTTGTCTCGGCTTTCACCCTCCCCAATCTTTTCCGCCGGCTGTTGGGCGAGGGGGCGCTGACGGCGGCCTTTATCCCGACTCTGGCGCATGAGCTCGAGCACCGGCAGCGGGCTGCGGCCTTTGCCCTCGTGAGCAAGGTGTCGAGCTGGCTGCTGGTCGTGACGGTGGCGCTGGTCACCCTGGCGATGCTCGTCTGCGCCAACGCCGGTGTGCTGTTGCGCGGTGCCGGCGGACTGGGGCTGGAAGCCGATACCGCGCAGCGCCTCCTGCTGGGTGCGAATCTGGCCGTCATTCTGTTTCCCTACATGGTGTTTGTCTGCCTCGCGGCGGCGTTCAGCGCGGCCTGCCAGGTGCTCGGGCGCTTCGGCGAGCCGGCCTTGTCCCCGGTCTGGCTGAATCTCGCCATCATCGGCGCCCTGCTGCTCGGTGGCTGGTGGTCGTGGGGCGATGTGGCGCGAATGAATCTCCTCTGCGGCGGAGTCATGGTGGGGGGATTTTTGCAAATGATCGTGCCGGCCGGGGTGCTGTGGCGCGAGGGCTGGCGGCCGCGGTTTGACCTGCAGCCCGACGACCGCGTGCGGGAGATCCTCCGCCTGATGGGGCCGACCGTGATCGGCTCCGCCATCTATCTCATCAATATCTCGGTCTCGCGCTTCATCGGGCTGTCCCTCAATGACCACGCCGCCTCGGTCCTGAACCTAGCCACCCGGGTCATGGAGCTGCCCATCGGGGTTTTCACGGTGGCCATCACGACCGTGATCTTCCCGCTCTTCGCCCGCCATGCCGCCAAGTCCGACTGGGCGAAACTCGGCGAGGACTACCACAAGGGGCTGCGGCTCGTGCTGGTCATCAATGTGCCCGCGGCGGTCGGTCTAGCCCTGCTCAGCGAGCCGGTGGTGCGCCTGCTGTTCCAACGCGGAGCTTTTCAGGCCAGCGACACGGCGCTGATGACGCCCGTGCTGGCGGTCTATGCCTTGGGGTTGCCGTTCCTGTCCTTCGTCACGGTGGCCCTGCGTGGCTTCTATGCCTTGAAAGACACCGTCACACCGGTGCGGGCCGCAGCCCTGAGTTTTGCGGTCAATCTCGTCCTGAGCATCCTGCTGATGGAGTGGCTTTCCACGGTCGGGCTGGCGCTGGCCAGCACCCTGGCGGTGCTGGTGCAGGCGTGGTATTTGCAGGTCAGGCTTTCCCGCCGGATGCCGGGCCTCGGGTTTGCCCCGCTCCTGCCCAACCTCGGCAAGATTGTCGCCGCCAGCACCCTCATGGGTGCGTTGGTGTGGGGTGGGTTGAAGCTGGCTGCCGTCCTGGCGCTGGCCCCCAAGGTCCACGACATCGTCGTCATTGCCGGGCTCATTCCGCTGGCCGTCGCCGTCTATGGCGCGCTGCTCTGGATCATGAAGATCGAGGGCCGCGACGAACTGGGCCTGATCCTGGGAAAATCGCGCGGCAAAACCGCGGCAAATTGATGTCCTTACCGGTTCCAGTGCGGCACAACCCTGGCGTGAGCCGCTACGAGGCGATGGTGGACGGCCATCTGTCCGTATGCGAATACGAGCTGAGCGGGGACCAAATGGTTTTCACGCACACGCTGGTGCCGCCGGAGCTGCGCGGCCGGGGAGTCGCCGAGCTATTGGTGCGTGCGGCCCTGGCTGACGCGCGGG
>JANMTJ010000724.1:0-6747 GCA_031390295.1 Oleiharenicola sp. | reverse complement strand
GGTAAGGTCCGCAGGACGACAAAATCCGTCTGGGCGGGTTCGCCCACAATGACATCCAGCCAGTTCCGGCCGTTGGGCAACAACCCGAGCAGGGGCACGGCCGGATCAAGCTGGGTGGCCAGAAACGACATCCAAGCGTTGAGCGATTCCGCCGCAGTGGCACCGGGCACCACCGGCAGGCGCAAGCTGCGGGACAGGGCCGACGCTGGCTTTCTGTTTTCACCCCACTCCGAGTTGCCGGGGGCGTATGGAGCAAAATTCACCTGCAAATGGTGCAGGACCCGGCGGAGCGCAGTGGGCTCGCGCGTGAAATGCTCGGCCCATGATTTGACGCCAATCCCGGGCCCGGGTGGCACGCTGATCTTGCCCTCTGGGCGGGCGCGCAGTGCTTCCTGGGCGGCATTGAGGATGGCCACCACCGAGATGCCCAGATTCGTGGCGCGACATTTCGCACCGACTTCCTGCAGCACGGGCAAAACCTCCTCGGTCTGCCACGCAAACGGCTGCCCCACGCAGTGTGCCAGGGTGATCATCGGATACAGGGAACGGCCCTTGCCGTCAGCGGACGACCACATGAGTCCGGTGAGGGACTCATACATCCGCCGCCAGTGAATCACATGGTCAAACCCGGGCGCCATCCTGCCCGGCCCTCCTTTTTCCCAAGCCGCGCTTTCCACCTGGTGGGCGATGCCGTCATAGATCAAGGCCTTGGCCTTGATCAGCGAATCGGTGATCACCCCGATGTCATCCAGGTGGTCGTTCCAACCGGGATGCTTGCCAAAGCCACAAAGGAACACCCGGGGCGCATCCGGCATCGCCTTCCAGTTCTCGTTCAGGAAATTTTTTGCAAAATCGTTCATGAACGATGCGACCGACAGGGAACCCCGGATGTCCCGGAGCGGTGGCGTGGACGGCGCGGCATAGGCGTGGAAAGGAAACTCATCTGGTCAAACCCCGGCCAGTCCTTCCGGGCTGGCGGGGGTTGTGCGGGTGGCATCGTTCCGCACCGGGTCCACTGCCCCCTGCGTGCCCTTCGGCCCGCGGGCGGAAGCCGCCTCGATCAGGAGATTGATCACGTTTCTGAAATCATTCCGCAGGTGACCAATGTACTTGGCCGCGCGCTCACGCAGAGCGGCAACCACGTCGGGCTTCGGTCCGGGCGACACCGCCGGGGCGATGATGTCCATGGCGAGGGTGTAGGCATCAAAACGCACGGCATAGGCCGGAACACCGTCATTCACGGTCAGCAGGGCCACCGCATCCAGGTCGGCCAGCTGCGCCTCATCGGAAGGCGGCATCAACTGCTCCGCCTGCGTGGAGACCATGGCACCAAGACCGGAAATCCGGCGCTCCAGATCGCGGTGCAGGGTGTATTCGCTCGCCGCACCTGAAGTGGCCTGGGCGGCGGCGTCCGCGGCCGGCTTTTGCTTGAGCAGGGCCGCGCGGACCAACTGGGCCGCCCGGTCTGCCTCGCCCCGCATGCGCTCCACGGTGGTCCGGTAGGAGCCCTCCAGGGTCAAATCCGCCGTGCCACCCATCTTGCCCTTCAAGTCATCGACCATTTTGTCCAAGGCGGCCCGGCGGGTCACCAGATCATCCCAGGCAGATATCGCCCCATCCCGCCAACCGGAACTGGACCGGGGCAGCGACACGGCGCGCAGGAACGCCTTCTCCGAATCGGCGAAGCGGATGATCACGAGCCGGGCGGCCCGGATGGCCTTCACGGTTTCGCCCGAGGTGGCGAGCCCCTCCTGGATCGAGCGCTCGAGGGTGTCCCAGCCGAGGTTGAGCGGCTTGTTGTCCCGCAGGCTCGAGCCGCTCGAGAGCCAGCTGCCGGGCCACTGGCCCTTGCCCGCACCGCGCGTGTAGGTCCAGTCGTAGATTTGCATCAGCGTGTCCATGTCCGCCTTGCCCGACGACACCTTGGCCATCGAGGGGCCGAGCAGCGGCTTGAAGAAATTCTCCGGCGGATACTCGGGATCGAAGCCGGACAACCCCTTGAGATGGATCGCCCCTTCCAACTGGATCAGCGCGGCCAGCCTCTCCGTATCCGCTGAGGTCCAGTCGGTTGAATTGACCAGGCGGGCGCGGTTGGACTCGACGACGGGCGCGATGACGCTGGCCTCGTAGAGGATCCGCTGGGCCTGACGGCGGCTGGTGTTGGCCCCCAGCGCGATGGATTCAATGGGCTTGTACACCCAGGGAATTTGCATGTCGGTGCTGACCCGCAGCTGCAGCTTTTCGTGGAACTGCACGATCGGCCACTCGCCCTTGTCGTCCAGCTGCACGATGTCATTGCCGGTGTATTCCAGCTGGCTGTTGACCACCGGCTTCCACCGCGCGCCCGACCAGTTTTCCACCCGTGCGCCCGCGCGCCAGAAGACCAGCTCCGCCCCCACGCTGGACTTGAGCGCCATGTAGCCGAAGATGCTGACCGCAAGCACCGAGACCAGGCCCACCGTCACCACGCCGCCAATCATCATCTGCCGGGTCTTGACGAGCTTGTCGGTGTTGCTGGCGCGGGTGACCAGGCCCTTTTCCTTGAAAACCTTGTAGATGAACAGGTCCTTCAGGAAGTACGACCGTTCCCGTTCCCAGGCCTTACTCGCGGGCAGCTGGTCCTCGGAGAGGCCCAGGGCCGCCGCCAGCTCGGTGTCCAGCTCCTTGCCCTCGGTCAACGCCGAGGTGAAGTAGATGCCGCGCAGGAAGAGTGGTTTGGCCTGCTGGCCGCCGACCACGAAAATTGTCTCAAGGTATTTGCGCAGCCGCGGGGCGAGCGCGCCGATGCTGTGCGAGAGCGAATACAGCGAGTCGACCTCGTCCATGCGGCGCTTGCCGGCGTCCGTCGGCACCGGATCCTTGAGCATGCCGAGCTGCCGGCGGCCGATGCGCTTCACGACCTCGGCCAGATGCTGGCTCACCGCCTCGAGCTGGAACGGGGTGTCGAGGGGCGCCGGGTTGGACCAGCCGGTCATCTGGTCCTGCAACTGCGGGTTCTTCACGCCGGCGAAAAATTCGCGGAAGCCGACGATCTTGTCGCACTTCGTGATGAGGACGAACACCGGGAAGCGCACGTCGAGCACGCGCTGGATGGTGTTGAGCTGGCGGGCGATCTTGCCGGCCTTGCTCTCGATTTCCTCAAAGGTGTCCTTGATCAGGCTCTCGGACGGGATCACCAGCAGCAGGCCGTTGATCGGGCAATGCGGGCGCGACGTGCGCAGCAGGTTGAGGAACTCGGTCCACTCGGTCGTCGTCCCCGGGGGGGTCTCCTGGAAAAGCAGCTTGCCCGCGGTGTCGATGAGCACGGCGTGGTTGGTGAACCACCAGTGCATGTTGATGGTGCCGCCGGCACCCTGCATCTCATCCTGGAGGCCGGGGGGAAAGCCGACCTTGCAGCGGCGGACCGCCTCGGTCTTGCCCGAGCCGGGCTCGCCGCAGACGACATACCACGGCAGCGAGTAGAGATCCTTGCCGACGGCCTGGAACTTCTCGATACCGCGCGAGAAATTCTCCCGCAGGCGGTCGAGGGTGGCGAGGTGCGCCGGGTCGTTGATGCCGCTCGGCCGGCCCGAGGAGTGGGACGAGAGCTGGCCGGTCATGGCCTTGGAGCGCTGGCGCCCCTTCCACTTCACATAGAACTGCCAGACGAAGATCGCGCCGACCATGAGGCCGAGGCCGACGGCGGCGATCAGGAAGGCGAGCTTGCCGATCATGGCCGTGACACCGAGGACGGCGATAGCGCAAACCGCGGCCGCGACCATCTGCATGGATTTGGGAATTTGGTTGAGCATGGCGAAAGGGGTCAGGGTTTGGCGGTGGCGGCGGCAGGATCATGCGCCGTGATCGTGTTGAGCGCCTCGGTCAATTCCGCGGACGCGCTGTAGAAGGTGTAGACATTGACGGCCACCACGACGAGCAGCAGGCCGGCCATGATGATCAGCAGCGGCACCAGGCTGGCCGCCATGGGCAGCGGCAGGTTCGCCATGTTGGTGTGCTGGTAGGAGGCCGGCGTGATGAAGGCCGATTCGTCGATGTCGACATAGGCCCGCACCCGCTGGGCGAGCTCTTCCATCTTCTTCTTCAGGAAATCCGGCTGGTTGCCGCCGGTGAAACCCAGGCCGATGCAAATGTAGAAGATCGCCAGTCGCTCATCCGTGCCCTCCTTTTTTTCCGCGAGCGTCTCGTCCAGCAGGGCGAAGAACTTCTCGTCACCCGCCAGCTCGTTGCGGGCGTAGGCGAGCCGGTTGTTGCTCCATTTCTGCGCGAAGGGCAGCGCGCTCTCCGCCATCATGGCATCCACGAAAAACATCAGCGGCAGCTCGACCCGGCGATATTGCTCGCCGAGGGCAATGTCGCCGCGGGCCGTACGGGCGAGCACCTCGAACATCTCCTCGATCTCGGCGCGCACCGTGGTGTATTCCTGGGTGGCGCCCGATCCTTTGCGCGCAATTCGGTTGTACCGGCAGATGGTCTGGAACAGCGGATCGCAGTGGGTGATGAGACTGGCGGACATGGTGGTGATGGATTGGTGAAATAGGGGGGATGAAAGGCGCCGCCCGGCCGGCCACCCGGTGGTTATTTGTTCGTGCCGCGAATCAGATCCTCGGCGTACTTGACGACCGCTTCCTGCACGTCGTCCTCGATCACGGTCTCCGACAGCTGGCCCGCCAGCTCCGTGTACTTCTTCCAGAAGTGGGCGTCAGATTTTCCGCCGCCCTCGGCGCGAACCGCCTCGCGGATGGCATCGGGCGTGTAGAATTGCTGGTAACGCCGCGAAAAGTTCTTCCCGGCCGGGCCCAGACCGGCCAGCAGGCCCGCGATCAAGAGCCGGGATGCCTCGATCTGCTTCTGCACCTGGGCGGGGGTGATGGCGGCGTCGCCGGCCAGCGCCTTGCGGGTCACGGTCCGCAGGTCACCCAGCGTGGTATCGCGCCGGATGGAGGATTTGGGGGCGGCATTGCGCCAGACATTCCAGGCCAGCTGGTCGAGGATGAGCATGGCCTCGGCGTAGAGGGCGAAAAGCTTGCCCAGCCGCTGGGCGTCGATCTTGTCCTCCGGTTCCAACTTCAACTTGGCCTGCAGGTCGGTGAGGGCCTCGCCATCGATGGGTTTGGGGTCCGACAGGATCAGTCCGGCCGCCGCGAGCTTCTGCTTCACGGCTTCGCGCTGATCGCCGGTAAGCTGCGGCACAAGCTGCAAAAAGGAACTGATGACTTCATCCGGCGTCTGCCGGGCGACCTTCGCCGGATTGTTCACAAACACGGCGGCCATTTCCCAGTTGGGATAACGCGCGGCGAGGGCATCGAGGTAGGCGCCACGCTTCGCCGCGGGCACGGTCTGCAGGGCCCGGCGCATTTCCTCTTCCAGAAACACCTGGCGGTCCTGCGGCGTTTCCCCGGCGAGGCTGGTCTGAAGGTATTTCCACCGTTCACCGAGCGATGAAGCCCAGGGTCCAGGTTCAGCTAAGGCCGCGTCGTTGGTGGAGGCAGGCTGCATCGTGGGTCACAATGTTAGATATTTTTGCTCCCGCACAAGCACTATCAGCTTGTAACGTTCGCGGAATCCCGGAGGGGCATCAAACGCCGGGCGGATGCCCACGTCGCTGAAACCCTCGGTCACGGTCGTGGCGCCAATCAGTTGGGAGACCTCGACCTTCTGCGGCTGTAATAAGTCGATACCGGGTGGGGATAGGGCCGAGCCGCCGGCCACATAGAATTGGTCCCTCACCGTCTCGTTGGCCTTCACCGTCTCATGCAGATAGACCCAGACATTGCCGGTCAGATTGATGAAGCCACCGGGCACGGTCGGAGTCCCCTCGTCCACCGGCGCGAGCCACAGTCGGGTCCCACCCGAATCGGCGCCCGCCTGACCATCGTCCTTGAGCCGGGTCCGTTTCCCACCGTCCGCTGGTGTGACCATGAGGGGGAACGCTCCTTCATTCGGCCGCCAGGCAATGGTCTGTCCGGCCACATTGTAATCCCTGAGATAATTAAACAAGTTCTGGAAGCTGGATCCGCGGAAGTTTCCGTTGGTGGTCGGCCCTGCGATCTTCATGACCGCCTGCCATTCCTGGATGGTCGGCAGCCGCGCCCCCAGTAGTTTTTCCGCGAAGATTTTCGCGGCGGATGGAACGATCTGTTGCAACGGACTGCGCAAAGTGGGTTTCTCGGCCACCGCCTGTTCGAGGGCGGGTGTTTGGGCGCGCAATTCAAGGTCATCCAGCAATCCCTTCACTTGGGCGGTCGTGTTGGAGATCCAGGCCGGATTCAATTCGAGGCCAGTGAAGTTGCCGCTGCTGCCGAACCGCGGGCGCCACGCCATCGGTGTATTATAGGGTTTGTTCGCAGACTCGCCCCGCGCCCATTTGGGCAACTTTGCCAGCACCTCCTCTGTCTCCTTCGACCGGATATTGGCATTGATGAGATCCACAAATTCGCCCACCGCCACCTGGCGCTGGGCGAGGTAGAACGGGGACATGCCATCCGTGGGTTGGACGATGTTGTAATCCAGCGACACCTTCTTCGTGCCGTTGGTCCAGGTTGCGGTCAGCGTCAGGCCCTGGTTCTTCAATTCCTCCTCCCAGCCCGCGTTCTCGGGAGAGTTTGTGGCCGCACGGTTCGGATCATCCTTAAGTTCGATGCCATTGAGCTCGTCCAGCAACCCACTCACGGCGGGCTGGGCCGGAGCCGGGATGCCGGGGATGATCCTGCGCACCGCGGTGACAAACGTGTCGCGCCGTTTGCCCAG
>JANMTJ010000709.1:0-7823 GCA_031390295.1 Oleiharenicola sp. | reverse complement strand
CAGTTTCGCCAGCGGGGGCAGCGCCCCGTGTTCGGCGTCGAGCACCACGCCGATCCGCAGCACAACGCGGCGGACGTCCGGCAGCTCGAGCGCGTTGAACGCCCCTTCCCACAGCCGGCAGGTCTCGGCCAGAAAGCCCGGACCGGGGGCGAGGGTTTCGTCGCAGAAACGGTCGCCGGCATTGCCGTAGTAACCGGTGGCGCTGCATTGCACCCAGATCGGCGGCGGGTGCTTGACGCGGGCATAACCCTTGGCCAGCGCCTTCACCGCGTTGAGGCGCGACTCGAGGATTTCGCGGCCATTGACCAGCGTGTGCACGCAATTGATGGAACGGCCGGCCAAGTTGACCACCGCCGCGGCACCCTCGAGTTCGGCGGCCCAGGCCCCGCCCGTCTCGCCGTTCCACTGGACCTCGCGGAAGGGCGCCGTTTCCCGCGGATCGCGGGAAAGAACCACCACCTCCCAGCCCCCGGCCGCCAGCTTGCGCCCGAGCGCCTGCCCGAGAAATCCGCTGCCGCCGGCCAGGATGACTTTTGCCATGGGTGGAGTCGTAACACGGAAATCCCGGCTGGCAATCTGTAGGTCGGGCCTTGCCTCCGACATTGCTTGTGTCGGACCGCAACCCCGACCTACAAGTCTGCCGCCTTGTCCCACGCACCCGCCAATTTCTACGACCTCACCCGCGAGGACCTCCGCCAGCTCACCGTGCGCTGGGGATTCAGCCCGGTGCACGCGGCGCGGTTGTGGGCCTACGCCTATCTCGACCGCGTGGAAGCCTGGGCGCTGATGCCGGAACTCCCGGCGCGTTTTCGCGCCAAGGCGGAGGCCGAGCTGGCTTTCCCCCGGCTGCCGGTGGCCGTGGAAACGCACAGTTCCGACGGTTTCACGCGCAAATACCTGCTCGCGCTGGCGGATGAACGCCGCATCGAGACCGTGCTCATGCGTTATACCGGCCGGGTGACCGCCTGCATCAGCAGCCAGGCCGGTTGCGCGATGGGCTGCGTGTTCTGCGCGACCGGGCAGATGGGCTTTGTCCGCCATCTCACCCCGGGCGAGATCGTGGCCCAGGCCCTCCATGTGGACCGGGTGCTGCAAAACGCCGCGGCCGGGGAACGGCTGCGCAACATCGTGCTCATGGGCATGGGTGAGCCCCTGCACAACTACGACGCCGTGATGCAGGCCATCGACATCCTGCGCGACCCCGGCGGATTGGGCATCGGGGCGAAGAAAATAACCCTGAGCACTGTCGGCGTCGTGCCGGGCATCATCCGCCTCGCCGATGAAGCGCGCCCCATCAATCTCGCGGTTTCGCTGCATGGCGCCACCCAGGAGGAAAGGGCCGTCCTTGTGCCCGTGGCCAAAAAGTGGCCGCTGGCGGAGCTGATGGACGCCTGCCGCTACTACATCGCCCGGCAGGAACGGCGCATCTTTTACGAATGGACGCTGATTGGGGGCGCCAACGACACACCGGAGACCGCCCATGCCGTCGGCCGGCTCCTGCGGGGGCAGCTGGCCCAGGTCAACCTGATCCCCCTCAACCCCACGGCCGGTTATGCCGGGGTGCCCACGGGCCGCGAGGCGGCGAAGAAATTCCAGGCAATCCTCGCGGAATACGGCCTGCCCAGCACCGTGCGCCAGCGCCGGGGTATCGACATCGCCGCCGGCTGCGGCCAGCTGGCGGCCAGCCGCTGATTTAACCTTTGCCAATGGTCCCGGGAGGCTTTGCTTTGGACCCCTCATGAAATTCACCCGTCTCCTCCTTTCCGTCCTCAGTCTCACCCTCGGCTGCCTCTCGCTTTCGGCCCAGGCTCCCGCGGCCGCCAAACCCGCCCCGGCGGCCGCCGCGAAAATCCTCCCGGTCAGCCGTGTGGCCTGGATCAACAGCAACGCCTTCATGGACGAGGCGGGGGGCATCAAGGCGCTCATCCGCGTCCTCAAGGAGCTCGAGCTGGAGTTCACCGGCACACAGAGCGAACTCTCCCTCCTCAATGAAAAACTCCGCACCCTGGTCGGCGAGTTGAACAAGCTGCAGGCCGGCGGGGAAGCCAACGCCCAGGCCATCCAGGAAAAACAAGCGGCGGGATTGAAGCTCCAGCGCGAATTGCAGGCCAAGCAGCAGGAAGCCCAGACCGCGATCAGCCAGGCTCAGCAGGAAAAGCAGGGCCCGATCGCCGCGGAGATCAGCAAGGCGCTCACCGCCTTCACCAAGGAGCGTGAGATCGGCCTGCTCTTTGATGTGTCCAAGATAAATGACGGCCTCATCGCCGCCCAGCCCGAGCTGGACGTCACCGCCGACTTCATCGCCTACTACAACGCCGCGCACAAGTAAGCCGGTCTGCCCGCCTGGTTGCCCTCCCGGCCCGGCCTAAAGCCGGGCCTTTTTATTTATCCCGCTCGCTGGAGCCGGACTCAGGCCAGCTTGATCAGCAACGCCGACATGTCGGCCTTCTGCGCCTGTTCGGTGGCCAGCCAGGCCTGGGCGTGCGCTAGGCCGGCGGCATCGGGCGGCCCGCCCTGCGCCTTCTGGCGGAACAAGCCCGCCACCAGGGCGAGATGGGCGCGGGGATCGGTGGGATTGGCCTGTGTGTTCTGCAACAGCACCGCCGGACCGGCCGTCACCTGCTCGGGCGCCAGCACGCCTTTTTCGACCAGGAATTGGGTGAGGGTGGCACCCAGCGCCTGGATGTGTGTCTGCGGTGCGACCGGCGGGCTGTAAGTCAGGCCATTGCCCTCGGGCATCGCCGACCACTCCATGTAGAGGCGCAGCTGTTCTTGAAACTCCCGCAGCACGGTGTCGGCGCTGACCGGGGTCCAGCGGGTGGAAAATTGTTTCAGCTCGCGGAACTTCTTCACCTCCCAGATGCGCACGATGAGCTCGAAGTCGTCGTTGCGGTTGCGCAATGCGCTCGTGACGACGTAGTCGAGCTGGCTCGAACTGGTGTCATC
Organism: Oleiharenicola sp.; assembly: GCA_031390295.1. GTDB lineage: Bacteria > Verrucomicrobiota > Verrucomicrobiia > Opitutales > Opitutaceae > Lacunisphaera. The sequence goes on along the minus strand of JANMTJ010000709.1, from coordinate 4,877 downwards.
GAGTTCGCGAATATTATCCGCGGTCCATTCGGCGGGAAAAAGGATGTAGTGCTTGCCGCTGGAGACCGCCACGGCGGCGCTCGCCTCGTAGCCCGCGGAGGCGGTGAAGGTCTCGGCAAACCAAAGCGGCAGTCCGCGGCAAAACCGCCCGACTTCATCCTCGGGCCGGACCGAGCGTTCGGCGTGATCGGTCAGGCCGGGCAGGGCACACTGCGCGAAGGCCACGCGGCGGAGCTTGCCCTCCTTCTTGGGCAGCAGGTGGGGCGCGGCCTGCTCGAGCCCGTAGAACCAGATCGGTTTGCTGATGCTCGCGAGGCTGATCTTGTTGGGCGGCGCCGGCTCTCCGGCGAGTTCGGCGGCGGTGGGGGCCGCCGCCTCGTGTCCGGCCATGAGTTCGCCGATCGCGTTGGAAAAGCCAAACAGCCGCTCCTCCAGCTCGGGGCGGTTGAGGGCAAAGAGAATGTCGAGCAGGTGCTGGGCGGAATCGACGTGCCGCGCCGCCAGGTACGCCTGCAGGAGATTGAGGCCGGTGGCGGGGCCGTGCCGGGCCGCATCATAGTGCGGCGCCACCAGCTCGATGAGTTCGCGCACATGGCCGCGCGAACCGAGTTCGCCCGATATCGCCACGAGCACGTCGGGCCGGGCGCCGGCGTTGGCCAGCACCTCCTGATAAATCGCCACGGCGGCCGGCAGGTCCCGGGCCTCCAGCCTGGCCCGGGCCTCGGCCATGCGGGGAATCACCCCGCCTGCGATGGCGGGCTTGTCGGCGGGTGGCTGGCCGGAGGCCGGATCGGGTTGCGGGTTGCCGGAGGCGGAGCGGTCGAAAAATCCCATGGACGGAGCGAAAGGGCGGCGGGGACGCGTGGCGAATCTGTTTTCGCCTCCCCCGCCGGTCCCGGCGGGGGTTTTTTCCCGCGTTGACCGGCCGGGTGGGGCGGGTAGTTAGACCCTCCGCCATCCGCCTTCGCCAAGGCTCCGGCGCGATCAATGAACCGGGTCTATATCAAAACCTATGGGTGTCCGCCTTCGCCAAGCTTTCGGCGAGACTGGCTGTGCCACGCTCGTTCCCCGGCATGAATAGAGTCTACATCAAGACCTACGGGTGCCAGATGAACGAGCGGGACAGCGAGGCCGTCGCCGCGCTGCTCCGGGCCCGGGGCTACCGCATCGTGCAGGACGAGGCTGCCTGCGATGTCCTGCTGCTCAACACCTGCTCCGTGCGCGATGCCGCCGAGCAAAAGGCCATCGGCAAGGCCGCCAACGTGGCCCGGCAGAAGAAAAGCAATCCCCGCTTTATCCTGGGGATTCTCGGCTGCATGGCGCAAAACCGCGGTGCCGCCCTCCTCGACGCGCTGCCGGACGTGGACCTGATCGTCGGCACCCAGAAATTCCACCAGGTACCTGATTATCTCGACAACCTCCGGGCCGCCCAAGCCGCCGGCGCCCCGCTGGGCAGCACCATCGTGGACATCGCGGAGGAGGTGGGATCGCAGAACACCATCCGCGACCATGTGCTGGAGGAGAAGCAGGTGACGGCCTTTGTTTCCATCCAGCAGGGTTGCAACATGGATTGCTCCTTCTGCATCGTTCCGAAGACGCGCGGGGACGAACGCTCCCGCCCGATGGCCGAGATTGTGCGGGAATGCGAGGAACTGGCCGACCGCGGCGTACGCGAGATCACCCTGCTCGGCCAGATCGTCACCAGCTATGGCCGGCGCGATTACGCCCACACCGACGGTACGACGCCCTTTGTGCAGCTGCTGGAGAAGGTTAATGCCATTCCCGGCCTCAGGCGCATCCGCTTCACCTCGCCACACCCGCGCGGTTTCAAGGATGACCTGATCCAGGCCTACGGCCGGCTCGAGAAACTCTGTGAATATGTTCACCTTCCGCTCCAGTCGGGGTCGGACCGCATCCTGAAGGCCATGAACCGCCCCTATTCGCGCGACCGCTACCGGCAGATTGTGGACGACCTCCGGCGTGTGCGGCCGGACATGTATTTCTCGACCGACATCATCGTCGGGTTTCCCGGCGAGACCGAGGAGGATTTCGCGCAGACCCGCGAGGTGTTTGAGGCCTGCAACTACGACATGGCCTACATCTTCAAGTACTCCATCCGCAGCGACACGCCCGCGGCCACCATGGAGGCCCAGGTGTCCGACAACGTGAAGGAGGCCCGCAACCAGACCCTGCTCGCCCTGCTCGAGGCCAATTCCAACCGCCGCAACGCCACCCTGCTCGGCACGACCCAGGAGGTGCTGGTCGAGGGTCCGGACAAAAAAGGCCTGGGCTACATGGGCCGCACCCGCGGCAACCGCATCGTGCATTTTTCGGCCCACGAGCGTCTCGTGGGCGAGCTGGTGCCGGTGCAGATCGAACGCGCCTCGACCGCCGTGCTTTACGGCTCGCTAGCGCTCGCGGGAATCAATTCCTGATCATTCTCGTTCTCTTTCTCCTACTCCTTCTCTCTATGAACACCCAGCAGTTCGATCACGAGAAGCTCCACGCCTATCAGGAGGCCTTGCGTTTCGTTGTCTGGGTTGAACCGGTGATTGATAAATTGCCTGCCAAACTCTCCGCAAAAGATCAACTCGACCGGGCTAGCACCAGCATCGTGCTCAACATCGCCGAGGGTAATGGCAAGCGTTCTCATCCCGACCGGTGCCGTTACCTCGACATCGCCCGTGGCTCCGCATTGGAGTGTGCCGCCTGTCTCGACGTGCTGGTTGCCCGCCAAAAGCTCACTGCCGTCGATATCCTTGATGGCAAGGCCCTCTTGCTCGGTGTGGTATCCTTGATTTCCGGGCTTATTGCGCGATTTGGTGGCAATGTGCAGGAAGAGCAGGCTCCCTACGGTTCTGGGCTTGTGGAGAAGGAGAACGAGTAGGAGAAAGAGAACGATATTAACATGTCCCTCTTTCTCGCCACGCTGCTGCCCGGTCTGTTGCTCGCCCTGCTGGGCGGTCTCCTGTTGTGGAACGGTGCCCCGGTCGCCGCCAACGCCAAGGCCCTGCCGCGCTCGCGGGCCGGTTCCTGGCTGCTTTTCGGCCTCGGGGCCGCGTGGTTCATCTGGCGGCTGTCGCGCACCGGTGAATCGGACCTGATTTTCTTCAAGACGCCCACCCCGGTGATGCTGGGCTTCGGGGTGCTGGCCGCGCTGGCTTTCATCTACACGCCCGACTTCCTCGCGGTGCGCGGCCTCTGCGTCCTGATCCTGCTTGGGGCCGAGCCGTTGCTCTACGCCGCCTACATGGAGTGGACGCACCCGCAACGCCTCCTGATGGTGACCGTCGTCTATGTCGGCCTGACCGGGGCGTTATATCTCGCCGCCTACCCGTTCCGTCTGCGCGATTTCTTCGACTGGCTCTTTCGCAAGCCCGGCCGGCCCCGGTTGGTCGGCACGATCCTGCTGGCTTACGGGCTCGCCACCTCGGCGGCGGCCTTTACCTACTGAGTGATGGCCGCGACCCCGACCGCCCTGCTCATTCTCGCCGGCCCGGCCGGGGTCGGCAAAAGCACCCTGTGCGACCGGCTGGTGCGCGACGTGCCGGGTATAGAGCGGGTGATCACCGCCACCACACGCCCACCCCGGCCCAACGAGGCCCATGCGCGCGACTACCATTTTCTCTCCGAGGCCGAGTTCGACCGGAAACTCGTGGCGGGGGATTTTCTCGAGTGGGCCTGTGTCCACCAGCGTTATCGCTACGGTACGCTGAAGTCCGCCGTGCTCGACCGCCTGTCGCACACCAGCCTGGTGATGAACATCGATGTGCAGGGCGTGCGCAGCATCCGCGCGGCGGCCCAGGCCCTGCCCTTGCTCAAGGGACGCCTCATCACCATGTTTGTCGCGCCCGACTCGATCGACGTCCTGCGTGATCGCCTGCAGGGACGCGGACCGGTCAGCCCCGAGGAACTGGCGCGGCGGATGCAAAGCGCCGAGCACGAGATGGCTGAGCGCAACAGTTACGATTACGTCATCCACAGCAGCACCAAGGAACAGGATTTCCGCGCCCTGCTGGACTACTGGACGCAGGCCCAACGCAAGCTGGGTTGAGGCGCCGCCATGTCCTCCCGGTTTCCCGTCAGCGACCACTGCGACGGTGCGCGTTTTTTCAACCCGCAGGGTCCGACACCCCGTTCGTTCCGGGATTTGCCGAAGTGGTGGTGGCAGCAGCTCTGCGGCTCGGCCACCGCCTGGCCGAATTCCGTGCCTTCCCCCGTGAAGGTCGGCCTGCCCGGCGTTCTTTCCACCGGCCAGGTGGCGGCGACGTTGATCGGCCAGGCTGCTTTTCTGCTGCAATTTGCCGGGTGCACGATCCTGACCGATCCGGTCTTCTGCTCGCGGGCCGGACCCTTCGGCCTGCTGGGCCCGAAACGGGTGCGGCCGCCGGCCCTGCGCCTTGGCGAACTGCCGCGGGTGGATCTCGTGCTGCTCAGCCACAACCACTACGATCATCTTGATCTCAACGCGCTCCGCTGGCTGGCCCAGCATCGCCGGCCTCTTATCGTCGTGCCCCTGGGCCTGAAGGTTTGGCTGGAGGCCCGCGGGGTGGCCAACGTCGTGGAGCTGGACTGGTGGCAGTCGCACTTTGCCGGCGCCGGAATGGAAATCATTTGCACGCCTGCGCAGCACTGGAGCTCGCGCTGGCCGTGGGACCGGTGTCTCACCCTGTGGGGCGGTTTCATGATCAAGGCCGCCGGTGGCTCGGTCTGGTTCGCGGGCGACACCGGCTGGGGTCCGCATTTTGCGGAAGTCCGGGCCCGGCTTGGCGCGCCGGGTCTCGCTTTGCTGCCCATCGGCGCCTACGAACCGCGCTGGTTCATGGCGCCGGTGCACATGAATCCCGACGAGGCCGTGCGCGCCCACCTCGCCGTGG
>JANMTJ010000624.1:0-5823 GCA_031390295.1 Oleiharenicola sp. | reverse complement strand
ACCACGGCCACCGGCTTGACCGGCGAGTTTGTCCTGCTGTTGCCTTCCGGTGAACAAACCTTCCGCCTTAATCTTGGCTGGATGGATCATGATCGTCCCGAAAACACCAAGCCCTCGGTTCTTTGGTGGCGTGATGACAGTGTGGTTGGGTTGGGCGTATTCACACTGGCGCCCTAGGATCTTTTTTTTGGTTCTGGAGCGATAGGTCGAATGCGCCAAACACCCTGTAGTCAACGGGGTGCGCTTGTTTCGCCTGCCATATTGCTCGCAACCTCCCTCACGGAATTGGGTCAATAGTGGGGCATGTCCCGCTGGCTGAAGATCCTTCTCCTTGTGCTGGTCGTCGCGGGCATCGGGTTGGTCTCGATCCCGTGGTGGCTGGGCGCGGTGCTGCGTCCGGTGCTGCAAGCCCGGGGCGTGACGTATGAACGCTACGAACGCGTGGGTTATGCGGATTTCCGGCTGAACGGAGTTTCTTACGCACAGACCGGTTTCGCACTCACCGCCAGGCAGGTTCAGGCACCCACGCCGCTGGCGTGGCTCGCGCAGCGTCTGCGCGGAGCCGAACCCACCATCCTCGTGGCCGACTGGCAGGTCAAACGACTCGCCGGCTCCGTCGCCCCTGCCGCGAAAACCCCGATCGCCGGCTTGTCGGATCTGCAAGCTGCGGTGCAGCGCCTCGGTCCTCGCGTGGGTTACTGGCTGCCACGGCTGCATCTGTCCGCCGGCAGCGTGCGTGGCTTCGGCCCGGACCTGACCATTGCACAGGTCAACTGGCAGAACGCCAAGCTGGCCGTGGAAGGCCTGCAGGTGTCGAACCAGGTGATTGGATTCGTCATCGCACCCGCCACTGACGGCACGGTGGTCCTGACCGCCCACTCTGCCGGCAACCAAGCCCGGCTGCGCCTCGTGTGGTCGGGCGCAGAGATCAAGGGCGAGGCCGTGTGGTGGGATCAACCCGCGCAACTGTCCGCGCGTTTCCCCGCCCAAGGCTGGATCCCTGCTGAAGCCAGTGTGGTCGCGGACAATTGGCGGCTGCCGGCGGCGCACGTAAAGCTCGGGGTGCCCTATGCTTTCGTGCAAGGCGATGGCCGCATGATCTGGCGCGACGGTGCCTTTGATTTATCCCTCAAGGCCAAGGCCGAACCCGCGGCCGACAACAAGGCGCCACCGTTTGAAGCCAGCGCCACCGCCCGGGGCAGCCTCCGCGAGGTGACCCTGACGGCGTTGCACGTGGATGCTCCGTTCGCCACGGCCAAACTGTCGGCGCCCATCACCTTCAGTCTTGATCATCCCCTCGCGGGTGAGTCAGCCCGGCTCAGCGTGCAGGCAGATCTCGCCCAAATGCCGTGGTTCGCGGCCCGAGGTAAAGTCGAGGGCTCCGTGGTCGTCGCCAGCAACAACGCGACGGCCCGGCAGGCCTTTGCCCTCACCTTCAGTGATGTCACCCTTCGCGATTTCACTCTCAAGTCGGCCCAGGCCCGCGGCACCTTGGCGTGGCCCCTCTTGGAACTGACCGAGCTGAAAGTGCAGCTGGATGAAAACTCGTCGCTCGAATCGCATGGCGCCGTGAACTGGCAGACGCGTGAACTGACCGGGGCCGCACTGACCGCCAAATTCACGGCGGCCTCGCTCGCCCGCTGGCTGCCGGCCGGCGCGAGTTGGGAAAGCGGAGAGCTCAACGCGACGGCCGAAGGCCCGCTGACGGCGCTGCGTCACCAAGGTGCGCTCAAGGTCACCGCCGTGCAGTGGCCGCCGTTGCATCCGCTCGCCGTGGCCGCCTCTTGGCAGGGTACCGGCGCCAAGCTGGATTTTTCGGCCACCGCCCAAGCCAACAGCTCCGCGCTGGAACTCGCCGGCACGCTCGACCCGCAGAAATTGCAGCTGGGAAAACTTTCGTTCGCCGCGTCCGGTCAACCCATCTGGACCCTGGCCGCGCCCGCCCGGCTGGCCTGGGCTCCGATCTGGCAGGTGGACCACCTGCAGCTGGCCGGCCCGGACAGCCAACTGACGTTCAAGGGCAAGGGGGGACCGGAGGGATTCATTGATCTCACCGCCACCCGGTTTGATTCCGCGTGGCTGCAGGACTGGCTGCCGCTCACGGGTCCCGACTGGCAGCTGCACACGTTTCAAACCACCGGTCGTGTGGTTGATGGCATCTTCGTTTTTGAAACATCCCTGACCGCACAAATTGCCATGGCGCCACGCCCGGCCCGGGTGCAATTGATCGCGAGCGGCAACGCGCAGGGCATTCAACTCAAGGAACTGAAGGTGGTGGAAGGTGAACGCGTGCTCACGCAAGCCACCGGCCGGCTGCCGTTGACCTGGGTGATGTGGCCCGCGTCCCACTTCTCGTTTGACGAGGAGGCGCCCCTCGAACTGACGGCCTCGACGGAGCCCGATTCACCCCTGTGGACCGCGCTGGCCGCCTTCACCGGCCTGGAACTGGATCAACCGGGGGCCCGGATCAACCTCAAGGGCACCCTGCACCAGCCGGCGGGCGAAGTGCAGCTCACGGCTGCGCGCCTGGGCGCCACTCCGGATCGCCTCAAATTTCCCCTGCCCGATTTCAAGGATCTCATCCTCGACCTGAAGTTTGGCCGCGATCGAATCACGCTCACCACTTTCTCCGCCAAGCTCGACGGTCAATCTCTGCAGGGCAGCGGGCAGCTGCCGATGGATGACGACCACTGGCAGCAGCTGTGGCGCAAACCGGCTGCGTTCGACTGGGGCAAGGCCGAGGCCCGCATTGAGATTCCCGATGCCGACCTTGCCGCGGTGTCCCGCCGCTTCCCGGCCTTTGTGGCGGCCCAAGGGCGCCTGCGCGCAGTGGTGGAGCTCAAGCCCGGCGGCAATTTTTCCGGCGAGCTTCACCTGACAGACGCCGCTTCGCGCCCCCTGCCGCCCTTCGGGACCCTGCAGGCCATCAAGGCAGACCTCACGCTGGCGGACCGCACGCTCACCGTGCAAAACCTGACGGCCACGCTCGGAGGTGAAGCGATCGCCGTGGAAGGCAGCGCCATACTCGTGCCGGGCGGTTTTCCCCGACTTGCGCTCAGCCTGAAAGGGAAAAATCTCCCGCTGGTGCGCAACACCGGGCTGCTGCTCCGCACTGACGTCGACCTGTACGCCCGGACTGACACCGCAGGGGTGACGCGCCTTGGTGGCACGGTGGCGGTGCGCGACTGCCTGATGCTGGCCAGCCTGAGCCTGCGGTCGCTGTTGCCGACCGGGACCCGGGGCGTGCTGCGGCCCCCGCCCTATTTTTCCGTGGAGACCGACCCCTTCCGGCAGTGGGCGCTGGCGTTGGATGTACGGGCCGCTAAATCCATCCGCCTGCGGACCACGGTCTTCAACGGCACGGCCTCGGCCCACTTCCGGCTGGATGGCACACTCGGCGAACCGCGCGCCATCGGCGAGGTGGCGATGGACGAGGGCAAGCTGCTGTTTCCCTTCGCGACGTTCAAGGTCCAGTCGGGCACAATCCGGTTGCGCGAAGCCGATCCCTTCCACGCCATCGTGAACCTGACCGCGAACTCGCAGCGACGCGATTACCAGTTGCGGCTCGAGGCCACCGGGGAGCTGCCCTCGCCCAATGTCGTGCTGTCCTCCACGCCGTCACTCGATGCCAGCGAATTGCTGCTTTTGGTGATGACGGGGCAGCCGCCCGTCGGGACGGCGGGTTCCTCCAGCGGACAACGGCTTGCGCTCCTCGGGGCCTACCTTAGCCGCGGTTTGTTCCAGGACCTCGGGATCGGCGGGGAGGAACGGTTGGAAATTTCGGCCGGGGAGCGGGTGTCCGAGCAGGGCCGGGATACTTACGAATTTGAATACAAACTCGGCCAGCGCTCCTCGCTGCTGGGCGAGTACGACCGGTTTGACAGCTACAACGCGGGCGTGAAATGGCGGATCTACAACCAGGAGAGCGTCCCGCTTGAAAAGAAATAACCCCGCTTCCTCCCCGTTGCGGCGGGCCCTGCTCTTCGCCGTCGCCCTGGCCGGCTCCGCTCTGCTCCCGGCGGCGGAATTGCACGTGCGCGGACTCAGCTGGTTTGCCAACCGCAAGGCCGAACAGCAGTTGAAACTCCTGCTGGGGGAACAGCACGGCGTGACCCTGAATGCCGGCACCCTCGAGGATGCGGCGCTGGTGCTTATCTCCGCCCTGAACCATGAGGGCTACCTGGCACCCGGCCTCACGGTGGAAATCGCCCTGCCGGAGGGAGGAATCTCCAAGTATCCGCTCGACGCCCAGCTCGAGCATCCGCTCCCCCGGCCGCTGGAAGTCACCACCGCCACGCTGCGGATTGAACGCGGCCGGCGCTTCACGCTGCGGGAAGTCTCCTTTTCCGGCTTGCTCGTCATGTCGGAAAATGAGGCGCGGACTTATTTTCTGGGCGAAGTCCTGCTCATTCCCCTCCCCTCGGAGCGGATTTACTCCCCCGGTCGCCTGAAAAGCGCCATGGCCAATCTTGAGGAGGCGTTGCGTCAGCGGGGTTACGCCGAGGCCGTGGTCACCCCCGGCGAGGTGTCGCTCGATCCCGACACCGGCAAGGTCCGCGCCGTGATCAAGGTGGACGAGGGCCGGCGCTGGCGGGTGACCGCGCTGCAATTCGCCATCACCGACGGCAGCGCGGCCCCGGCCAAGCTGGTTGACCTGCCCCCGGACCAATCCTGGAACTCGCTCTGGCGGCAGGACACCACCACCGCGATCCGTGGCTGGTATTTTTCCCGCGGCCATCCGGACGTGCTGGTGAAGCTCACCCCGCAGGCGGTTGACGCGCCGGATGGCACCAAGGCGATCACGGTCCTCGCCCAAATCACCCCGGGGCCGGAAGTGCGCGTCGGCCAGGTGCGCTTCACCGGCAACAACTACACGCGCGACGCCATCCTGCGTCGTCTCGTCCAGGATCAGCCGGGTGATTTGCTCAATCCCGTCCGGTTCAACAACAGCCAGGCCCGGATTTCCCAACTGGGGGTGTTTCGCAACATCGACCTGGGTTATGTTCCCCCGGATGCCGCCACCCGGGATGTCATCTACACCCTCACCGAGGGCCGCCGGCAGGAAGTCAGCCTGCTCGCCGGCTACGGCAGCTATGAGCAGCTCCGCGCCGGCGCGGAATGGCGCCACTTTAATCTCTTCGGCCGGGCGCACACCAGCAGCCTCAAGCTGGTGCAGTCCATGAAGGGTTCGCAGGGCGATTACATCTACACCGTGCCCGAGCTGTTCGGCAGCACGACCGACGGCAGCGCGCGGATCTTCGGCCTGCGCCGGGAGGAGCCATCCTTCATGCGCGAGGAATATGGCGCCAATGTTTCCCTGCTCTGGCCCCTGCGCCGGCTGGGGGTCGCGCTCACGACCGGCTACACCTTCAAGCATCTGCGCAACTCCGACAATGAACTCGCCACCAGCGCCACCGACCAGACCCAGGCGGATGTCGCCAGTTTCAACCTCGGCGTGGTGCGCGAGCAACGCGACAACCCGCTGCGGCCGCGCAAGGGCTACAACATTCACCTGCAGGTCGAGTCAGCCAATCGCATGCTCGGCGGCGAAGTGGTCTATCAGCAGGTCGTGTTTGGCGCTTCCTATCACACCGGCTGGGGTAACGGCCGGTGGTTTCACGCCGGGCTGTCCCAGGGAGTCGTGACCACTTTCGGCGCACCGGACGATTCCACGCTGCCGGTCAGCGTCCGGTTTTATCCCGGCGGCGATGGCTCCATCCGCGGCTACCAGAAAGGCGAGGCCGCCCCGCGCGACGCCGCCGGCCAGTTCATCGGGGCCAAGGCCTACACCCTGTTCAATCTCGAGCTCGAGCAGGCGCTCAC
>JANMTJ010000618.1:0-1619 GCA_031390295.1 Oleiharenicola sp. | reverse complement strand
CGTGTAACCTCACCCCACTTCCTATGATCCGCCGCCTCCTTCCCCTGATCCTCGTGTTTGCCACTGCGTCTGCGCTCATCGCGCAGGACCTCGTGCCGATTCCGCTCGAGCTGCCCAAGCCGCTCTTCGTCGGCACACCGGTACCCATCAAGGTGCCGAACCTGGAGAAACCGAGCGGGGCCAAGCGCCCGCCGTTCCTCGCCCCGGCTGGTACCGTGAACCTTTCCAAGGGTAAGACCGTCACGGCCAGCGATACCTTCCCGGTCATCGGCGACATTCCGTTCGTGACGGACAGTGACAAGGACGGCTCCGAGGGGACCTTTGTGGAGTTCGGCCCCGGCGTGCAATGGGTGCAGGTTGACCTCGGCGCCCCCGCGACGCTGCGCGCCATCGTGTGCTGGCACTTCCATGCGCAGGCCCGGGTCTATCACGACGTCGTCGTGCAGGCCTCGGACGATGCGGATTTCAAGACCGGCGTGACGACGCTTTTCAACAACGACCATGACAACTCGGCCGGTCTCGGCGCGGGCAAGGACATGGCCTACGTCGAGACGAGCGAGGGCCGGCTGATCGACGCCAAGGGCGTGCGCGCCCGCTACGTCCGCCTTTACAGCAACGGCAACACCACGAGCGAGCTGAACCATTACGTGGAGGTTGAGGTCTTCGGCCAGCCATAGCCGTTACGGTCGTGCAGTCCCCCGCGAGTAACGGCGAGAACCTCGAGCCGCGGCGGCGCGGGCTGGATGTCGCCCTGCTCCTGCTCGTGGCCCTGTTTGCGCTGGGGTTGCGCCTGTCCGACCTTGCGGTCCGGCCGATGCATGCCGACGAGGCCAACCAAGCCGTCAAGCTCGGCGCGATGCTCGAGGGCGGCACGTACCGGTTTGATCCGCGCGATCATCATGGGCCCACGCTCTACTATTTCGGTCTGTTGCCGGCCCGGCTGCGCGGTGAGACCACGCTGGCGGCGCTGACCGAGACGACGGTGCGGCTCACGCCGGCGCTGGCCGGAGTCGCCGCAGTGGCCTTGCTCTGGTGGCTGGTGCGGCCGCTGGGTCGCTGGCCGGCGTTCATGGCGGCACTGTTGCTGGCAGTGTCACCCGCCGCGGTGTATTACAGCCGCTATTTCATCCAGGAGAGCCTGCTGGTGATGTTCACCTTGGGGGCGCTGGCGTGCGGCCAGGTTTGGTGGCGGAAGGGCGGCTGGCACTGGGCGGTGGCCACCGGCGTGGCCGGCGGGTTGATGCTGGCGACGAAGGCCAGCGCGCTGCCCTATGGCGTGGCGGCCCTGCTGGCGCTGACGTGCTGCGGCCGGAAGTGGCGCGAAGGGAAAATCACCGGGCTCTGGGCTGCGGTGGCCGCGGGTACGGCCCTGCTCGTCGCGGTGGCGTTCTATTCGTCGTTCGGCAGCAATCCAGGTGGCTTGCGGGATGCGGCGGGCACGCCATGGGCGATGTTGGGCCGGGTGGCCGGCGGTGAGTCGGGCCACGAGAAACCATGGTGGTATTACGCGGGCCTGTTTATTTTTCAGCGCAACGGCGGCTATCTCTGGGACCAGACGGTATTTTGGCTCCCGGCGCTGTTGGGCTGTGTCATTGCCTGGCGGCGCCCCGGTCTGCCGC
>JANMTJ010000613.1:0-1956 GCA_031390295.1 Oleiharenicola sp. | reverse complement strand
CGCGTGAATTTCATGCGGGGACGGGGACGGCGTGGGGATGGACCGCCGGCGGGAACGGCGGGAACGTGCGAAAGTTAGGAAGGATTGCCGCCCCGGTGCAAACCTTCGAGGGGCGAACCGCCAACATTCTGGGGTGAAATGGAACGACCCCGCGAGTACCTATCTCGACGGGGTCGTAACATCCAAAACTATGAACCTGCGGCGAACATGACTCCTGCCATGCGAAATGAAAAGTCGGGCGGGACGGAGTGCTTTTCTGCAGGGACGAATTGAATGCACTCCCGGGACAGCAAGATATGCACATCGCCCCCGTCTGCCGGCAATCCGTCCCTGTGGTCTTTTCACGGCTTTCCCCTCTGTCATTCCCATCCGCGGGGCGGAGATAATGCCGCCCCAAGCAAACCAAAAACCCCAAGCAATCCTAATACCCCCATGCATTCACCACAATCCATGCGCACCTCCTTCACCCGGCTGACCCTGGGATCCACCCTCCTCGGCCTGCTGTTGCTGCCTTCCGCCCTGTTCGGCCAGGGCTGCGTCATCGCCCGCGGCGGCGGCGCCGCTTCCATCGCTGATGGCAGCGGTTACCTTGAAGCCAAGCACTGGCAGCTCAACTTTGCCTACCGCCATTTCGACTCCCACCGCCATTTCGCCGGCGATGATGAGCAGACGCACCGCTCTGACCAGGGCACCGAGGTGTACAACGATTCCACCTTTTTCGACGTCACCGCCACGTATGGGTGGTCGGATCGCCTGAACCTCAGTCTCACGATCCCCACGGTGCGTCATGACCGTTCGTCGATGTATGAGCATCTCGGCAACAATTCCGGCCAGCGCTTTGCGACCCAAGCCTCCGGCATCGGCGACATGCGCATCGGCGGCAGCTACTGGGTGAAGAATCCCACCGGTGACAACCGCGGCAATATCGCCGTGGGCTTCGGCTTCAAACTCCCGACGGGCGACGACGAGGTGCAGGACATCTTCAACCGGTCGAGCGGCCCGACCCTGCGCTACGTCGACTCCTCCATCCAGCCCGGTGACGGTGGCTTCGGCTACAACGTCGACCTGCAGGGCTATTGGCGCCTCCGGCCCGGCCTCACCGCCTACGGCAGCGCCTCGTACCTGATCAATCCCGAGGGGCGCAACGAGAAGACGGGCTTCTCGATCCCCGACTCCTACCTGGTGCGCGGTGGCTTCGATTACCGGATTGAGGCGGTCAAGGGCCTGTCCGTCAGCCTGGGCGTGCGCAACGAAGGCGTGATTGCCCATGATCTTTTCGGCAACAGCCGCGGCTCCCGCCGTCCGGGCTTTGCGGTCGCGGTCGAGCCGGGGGTGAGCTACAGCAAGGGCCGCTACGCCAGCTCCCTGACCGTGCCGATCGCCGTGCACCGGAACCGCACGACCACCTTCGGCTCCATCAAGGCCGGCGACGCCGCCTTCGCCGATTACACCTTCAACTTCAGCCTCTCGATAAAGATCTGAGGGGCCGGCCGGCTCACCCGGTCAGTTTCAAAAACGGCGGCGCTTTCGCCGCCGTTTTTTTGTGTCCCGTCCGACAGGTTACGAAATCCCGGGACCAATCGCGCCAGGCGCGGATGCACCGCGCTGAGCAGGCCACCGCATCCGTTAGCCGCCGATCTTGTCCGTGAACCGGCCCAGCTGTCCGCGCAGGCTCCGGCTGAGCGGGAGCTTGGTGCCGTCGCGCAGCACGACCGTGTAGTCACCGTGCTGCGCGGGCTGGATTTCCCTGATCTGGTCAAGCTGGACGATGGCCGAGCGGTTGATCCGGCTGAATTGCTGGGTGCCGAGGCGGGTCTCAATGGCGGCCATGGTTTCGCGCAGCATGAGGCGGCCGGTGGTGAGGTGCAGCATCACGTAATTGTCGGCCGCCTCGACCCGGATGATTTCCGCCGGCGACAGGAAAACGAGCCGGCCGTCGGCCTTGACCGTGATGCG
>JANMTJ010000566.1:0-1964 GCA_031390295.1 Oleiharenicola sp. | reverse complement strand
CCCGAGGAGTTGGCCAAGGCCATCCGAAGGATCCTGGCCGGGGGGCGATATGTAAGTCCCGCGCTAGCCGAGATGCTGGCCTTGGGAGTGAGAAAGGATCTCACGCGCACGCCGCACGAGACACTCTCCGACCGCGAGTATGAAGTCATGTCCCATATCGCCTCGGGCAAGACCGTGACGGAAATCGCGGACGAGCTGTCACTCAGCCCGAAGACGATCAGCACCTATCGCGCTCGGATCCTGGAAAAGCTCGGCGTGAAGAACAACGCGACAATTGTCCAGTACGCGATCCGCAACGGCCTGGTGATTTGAAAACACCGAATTGTAGGGGCGACCGCCCCGCCTCTTTTGCGGCCGTCAGACTCCCTGTAGGACAAACACCGACAGATCTTTCCGCCTCGGCCCTACAAGAGCATCAGCCTTGGGCTGATGGACATGATCGGGGGGTGCCTCTATTGTTCAATCTGAATCGCGAGAAGCCAAGTGTCGCGGTGAAGAAACTAACCAAGGGGCTATCATGAAATCTGGATTTATAGATCGTGCGAAGAGGTTCGGCGCGCCCCTGATGGGTGCGACGGTTCTTTGTTTGACGACGGCAAGCATTGCCTCTGCACAGCAGTGGCCGGTGGACCTCGGATCGGCCGGTACTTTCGCGATTCTGAGCAAGAGCGGAATCACCGATGTGTTTCCATCCGCTGTTGTCGGGGATGTTGGAGCGAGCCCCATCACCGGTGCCGCTCTCCTTCTCACCTGCGGAGAAGTGTCGGGCAAGATCTACACGGTCGACGCGGCGGGGCCTCTGCCCTGCGCGGTGACCGACGCCACGTCGCTGGAGTCGGCTGTGCTCGACATGGGATTCGCGTACGACGACGCTGCGGGACGAGTGGAGCCCGATTTCACCGAATTGGGCGCCGGTGAGATTGGTGGGCTGACCCTCGCTCCTGGCCTCTACAAATGGGCTACGGGTGTCTTGATTACGACGGATGTCACGCTCTCGGGCGGCCCGAACGATGTCTGGATCTTTCAGGTGGCGGGAACCCTGAACCAGGCGAACGGTACGCGGGTGACTCTGGCCGGCGGCGCACGGGCCAAGAACATCTTCTGGCAGGTCGCAGGCGCGGTGACTCTCGGAACGACCTCACACTTCGAGGGCGTCGTACTGGGCAAAACGATGATCGCCGTGAACACCGGAGCATCGGTGAAGGGTAGGCTGTTGGCGCAGACTGCGGTCACTCTGCAGATGAATGCGGTTACCCAGCCCGCCCGATAGGGGACGCATGCTTCGCATGTGGGTGTGAAGCCCACACCGGTAGTTCGAAAAGGGTTACAGATTGCGGTCTGTGACCCTTTTGTCATATGACGACGGAAGGGCTCCCGAGGATTTCGGGCCGCGAAGGGCGCCAAGGCCGCCAGATCTTCGCTTGACCGGCTCCCGTAGTCTGCCTCCGCAAGGTTGGTGACTAGCGGCGCGGGGCTTTCTAGCCCGCCGCGGTTCCGGTGCGGCCCGCCACGCTGGCCACGGTGGCGATCAGCTCCGAAGGCTCGACGGGCTTGGCGAGGTGCGCCAGAAACCCCCGGTGCAGGGCCCGTGTGCGGTCCTCCGAGCGCGCGAAGGCCGTGAGGGCGATGGCGGCGACCGAGCCGCCCCTGTCTGCCCCCAGGTCGCGGACCCGCCGCAGCAGCTCGAAGCCGTCGATGTCCGGCATGCCGATGTCGCTGACCAGGACGTGCGGTCGTTCGCTCTCGACCAGCTGCAACGCCTCCTCCGCACCGGACGCTGTGATCACCTCCGCGGCGCATTCCGACAGCACGCGCGCCACCAGCTCCCGGGCGTCCGCGTGGTCGTCGACCACGAGCACCTTGATCCCCGCGAGGTCGATCGCGCGAAGATCCCTGGCTACGGCGAACTGCTTCCTGGGGTGCAGCCGGGGCTGGCCATCCTCGTGGCTTTTCTGCACCGCGAG
>JANMTJ010000540.1:0-2593 GCA_031390295.1 Oleiharenicola sp. | reverse complement strand
CTGACGGTGCTGGCCCCGTTGCTCCCCACCAAGCCGCCGGTGGCGGCCCCCGTCCCCGTCACGCTGCCCGCGGCGTAGCTCTTGCTGATCGCCCCGGTGGTGTTGCTTCCGATCAAGCCGCCCGTGCCGGCCCCGCTGCCGACCACATTGCCCGTGGAGTAGCTGGTGCTGACCGCGCCGGTGGTGTTGGTCCCCGCCAACCCGCCCGTGCCGGCCGCGCCCGTCACGCTGCCGGTGGAGAAGCTGTTGCTGATCGCGCCGGTGGTGTTGTCCCCCACGAGCCCGCCCGTGCCGGCCGCACCGGTCACGCTGCCGGTGTTGTAACTGTTGCTGATGGTGCTGCCGGAACCGTTGGTGCCGATCAGCCCGCCACTGCCGGCCGCGCCGGTCACGCTGCCGCCGACCAGGCCGACATTCCGGAACGACTGGGTCGGGCCGGTGGCGCCAAAGAGTCCGGCGCTCGCCGCGCCGGAATTGATGGTGAGCGCGGTGATGGTGTGACCGAGCCCGTCAAAATTGCCCGTGAACGGGGTGCCGGGAGTCCCGATCGGGACGAAGCCCGCGCCGGCATTCCAGCCGGAGGTTGGGGTGGCGTCGATGTTGGTTCCCAGCGCGTAGTTCGTGGCCAGGCCGCTCTTCATGCCCTGCAGGTCGGTGACGGTGGTGGTCGTCGAGGCGCCCAGGGCGCCAACGATGGTGTAGCCCGCTCCATTGATGGTGAGGATGCCGGCGCCGGAACGGCCCGGAAAATCCACCCGCCCCGTGAAGGCGCCCGAAATCAGGCCCACCTTGACGATACCCCCGGCCACCGCGCCGTCCACGCCGTTGGCCGTGGCCGTGTTCATCACCAACACCGACGTGCCGGAGGCGGTCATCACAGCGTTGATATTGATGTCACGGGCGGCGGTCAGGGTGAGGGTGTTCGCGCTCCAGGTGACGGCGTCGTTGACATTGATGTCGCCGCTGCCGCCGGCGGTTCCCGCGCTGCTTTCGATCAGGACGCTCGTCCCCGTCAAGTTGGTACTGAGCGTCGTGCCCGAGATGTTGCCCCCGGTCGCGGCGATGGTGAAGTCGGCCGGATCGATCAGCCAGGTGCCGCTCCGGCCCTGGGTGGATTGTGCCGTCACCCGCGTACCTTCAGAGATATTGACGTGCGCCGCCGAGGATTCAATGAAGCCGCCGTCGCCGCCATTCGGCGCCGAGGCATCCAGGGTGCCGCCCACCTGGACGGTGCCCGCGGTCATGCCGCCGAGCAGCGTGATGGTGCCGTGGCGGTTTTCCACCGTGCGCGCCTCGATCACCCCGGTGTTGTTCACCACGCTCGCCAGCAGCGCATCCTTGGCGCCGGCGGTCATGAGGACCATGCCGCCGTCGGCGCGGATCAGTCCGCCGTTTGCGGCCAGGCTGTTCAGCACGCTCTGGCCAACCTGCAGCTGGACCAGATTGTTGCCGTCAAAAGTCAAAGTGGCGGCACTGCCCGCCCCCAGCGCCACGGTGCCGAGCCGCGCGGTGATGATCCCCTCGTTGCGGACCTGCTGGCCGAGCAGGGCCACATAGCCGGCTGGTGCGGCTGTGATCGTCCCTTGGTTGACGATGCTGCCCGGGCCATCACCGCGGAAGGTCCGCCGGCCGGCATTCAGACTGGCTTCATTCAAGTCCAGCGTGGACGCAACCAGTCCCGCGACATTTACCTGGGCCCCTTGCCCGAACAGGATGCCGTTCGGGTTGATCAGATAGACCTGCCCGTTGGCGTTGAGCTGCCCGAGGATCTGCGTGCCATTGGTGTCGAAGATGCGGTTGACCGCGATGGCGGTGCTCGAAGGCTGCAGGAAGTTCACCGTCTCGAGCGGCGCGATGTTGAAGGTGGCCCAGTTGAGCGACAGGTTCTGGCTCGTCTGCGTGATGTTGGTGGTCGCGCCCGCCTGGGCGATGCTGCCCTGACCCGCGATGACCTGCCCGCCGGTAGGATCCGCGTGCATCGCGGTCGTGGCGAGGGTGAGGACGGCCGCCGCGAGGAGCCTGCGGCTCAGTTCACGCAGCGTGTTTTGGCCGGCATGGTCATTGAATTCGGTAAAGCGAGTCGTGTTTTTCATGAAGAGAATGGTGCGTCTGCCGCGGGCCGCAGTTCCGCTTCCGGAGCTTACGATGCATCTCGCTGCCGCGCTATGGGGTGTTCAGGGCTGGAACATTTCGCAAAACCTCGAATCGGCCGCGGTCTCTGGCTGTCGTAGCAAGGATCCGGTAAAACCCGCCGTCGTCGCGCAATCACCTCAACCACCCCAAACCAAATGAAACCGAATAATCCCCAGACTGTTTTGCTGGGCCTGGCGGGGACGGCTCTGCTCGTCCTCCTGCTGGCCACCAAAACCATCCACGCGTCCCTGCCTCCGCACGAGCCCGGCGCTGAACCGCCCCGGGGGGAAAGTCCGATCCGTGCGATTCATGCGCATGTCTGCGGCTTTCATTTCTACAGCGGTGACCTGAAACGGGCCCTGCGCGTGGATCACTACTGCTCCCACCTCAATGCGGAGGTCCTCCAATGTGTCATCTACGACTCGGACCAGAAGAACGCCCGGCTGATCGGCATCGAATA
>JANMTJ010000533.1:0-1678 GCA_031390295.1 Oleiharenicola sp. | reverse complement strand
CCATGCCCTACCGGCAGGAGGAGTTCGGCATCAGCGTCAGCGTCGGCGTCAAGGGCACGTTCTAACCGGCGGATCCATCACCCGAACCACTCGCTGCCCGGGAAACCCTTCCCGGGCAGCTTTCTCTTCCGAAATACCCATGGTTGGGCCCAAACTCTGCTGTCTCACTCCGTCATGCCAAACCGCGCTTCGTCTCTCACCCAGCAACATCCCGCGATTTCAATCGAGGCCTATCCGCGCCTCAGCGCCAACCGGCTCAGAAAGGCGTTTGTGCTGGATGACTTGTTCCGGCCCGGCCGGGTGACGCTGCATCATTGGGAGACCGACCGCACCATCATTGGCGGCGTCGTGCCCACCGGCACCGCGCTGGACCTGACGGCGCCGGCGGAGATCCGGGCGCAGCATTTCAACGACCGGCGCGAGCTCGGCATCGTCAATCTGGGCGGGCCCGGCCGTGTCACGGTCGACGGCCGCCGTTTCGCGCTGGCGCATCTCGACATGCTTTACGTCGGGCGCGGGGTCCGGCAGGTGCGGTTTGCCTCAAACAGGGCGAAAAATCCCGCGAAGTACTATCTGCTCAGCTACCCGGCCCACGCCAGGTATCCGACCCGCCACCAGCGCCTGGTGGACATCCGCACCAAGGTCCTCGGTGCGCCCGAGACCGAGAACCTGCGCATCCTGCACCAGGTCATCTCGCCCGTCGGCATCCGCAGCTGCCAGCTCGTCATGGGCTTCACCATCGTGCAGCCGGGCAGCAAGTGGAACACGATGCCCCCGCACACGCATGACCGCCGTTCCGAGGTATACTGTTACTTCGGGTTTCCGCGCGGCGGCTCGGTGAAGCATTTCCTCGGGCACCCGAAAAAAATCCGCACGCTCAAGCTCCGGGAGGGCGAGGCGGTCCTGTCCCCGCCCTGGTCCGTGCACAGCGGGGAGGGCGCGACCCACTACGGCTTTGTCTGGGGCATGGGCGGCGAGAACCAGGACTGGTCTGACATGGATCCGGTTGACCCGAAACTGATCTATCAGGCGCACTGACCGTCTCTTCTCGCCCTCCTTTCCCTCATACCAATGAGTTCCATCCTCGATAGCTTCAAACTCAACGGCAAAACCGCCCTCGTCACCGGTGCCGCCCGCGGCCTGGGCCAAGGCATGGCCCTCGCCCTGGCCGAGGCCGGCGCGGACATCGTCGCCGTGGACATCCTCCCGGCCGACGACACCAAGCGCCAGGTAGAAGCCCTCGGCCGCAAGTGCGCCACCGTCGTGGGCAACCTCGGCGACCGGAAATCAATCCCGACGGTCATCGCCGAGGCGAAAATATTCTCCAGCCATCTCGACATTCTGGTCAATTGCGCGGGCATCATCCGGCGCGAGGATTTTGTCGCTTTCACCGAGAAGGACTGGGACGACGTCATGGGTATCAACATCGACGCCGTCTTCTTCCTGAGCCAGGCCTTCGTGCGCGATGTCGTCGCCCGCTCGGCCACTGGCAAGATCATCAACATCGCCTCGATGCTGTCCTTTCAGGGCGGCATCCGCGTGCCGTCCTACACCGCCTCCAAGAGCGCGGTGCAGGGCCTCACCCGGCTCATGGCCTGCGAGCTGGCCGCCAAGGGCATCAACACCAACGCCATCGCGCCCGGTTACATGGCCACCGACAACACCGCCCTGCTGCGGG
>JANMTJ010000444.1:0-1749 GCA_031390295.1 Oleiharenicola sp. | reverse complement strand
AGCATCTGAAGACGATGGCCGATACCGTGACCGAGTGGACCAGGGCGATCGCGTGAGGGTCGCGACCTACAATATCAACAACGTCAACCGGCGGCTGGATGTGCTCCTCGCGTGGCTGGCCGAAACCAAGCCGGACATTGTCTGCCTGCAGGAGCTCAAGGCGGTCGACCGGATGTTCCCGGCGTCGGCTCTCGAAAAGGCCGGCTACGGTGCGGTGTGGCGGGGGCAGAGCACGTGGAATGGCGTCGCGATTCTCGCGCGCGGGGGTGAGCCCGTCTTGACGCGCAACGCGCTGCCGGGCGATCCGGACGACGCGCAGGCGCGGTACATCGAGGCGGCGGTGTCGGGCGTGCTGGTGGGCTGTCTCTACCTGCCCAACGGCAATCCGCAGCCGGGGCCGAAGTTCGACTACAAGCTCGCGTGGTTCGAGCGCTTCATCAAGCACGCCAAGGAGCTGTTCGCGGCGGAGATCCCGGTGGTGCTGGCGGGCGACTACAACGTGGTGCCGACCGACAAGGACATTTACGCGTTCAAATCGTCTTATGCCGACAACGCGCTGCTGCAGCCGGCGCCGCGAGAGGCGTTTGCGCGTCTGCTCAAGCAGGGCTGGACGGACTCGATCCGCAAGCTCCACCCCGACGAGACGATCTACACATTCTGGGATTATCTGCGGAAACGATGGGAGGCCGATGGGGGGCTCCGCATCGACCACATCCTCCTCAGCAAGCCGCTGGCAAAGAAGCTCAAAGCCGCCGGCGTCGATCGGCATGTGCGCGGCTGGGAGAATGCCAGCGACCACGCGCCGGTCTGGGCCGACATCAAAGATTGATCGGCCCAATGTAGATGGTGCTTGCGGTGCGAGTCCGCGACCACGATGGTATGAGCGAATCGCCGAGACCGCCACCCATGGCCAGCAGTGTCTACATCGTCCTCAAGAGCGGCGACCGCTGGTGGGTGGATTGCGACGGCCGCACCTCGGGTCCCTTCGAGACCGAGGATGAGGCGCATGCGGCCGCAGTGGCGCGCGCCACGACCTTCGGGGACCCCAGCCGTCCCGCGGAAATTTACGCCCCCGACTCCGACGGACGCTTCCGCCTCGTCTTCAGCCGGCCTTCGCAGAGCAAGGCGAGCTAGGGCTCGACCGGCAGCAGCATCACCGGCGCCTTAAGGGCGAGGCTCTCGCCATTGGGCGACAGCGTGCCATCGGCCGCGACGTCGAACACCACGATGCTGTCGCTGTTCTGGTTGCAGACGAGGACGTGGCGTCCCAGCAAAAGGAAGAACCGCGGCCACTCGCCGCCGGTGGACACCTGCTGCTCGGCGCTGACGCTGCCGTCTCCGGCGATGCGGAACACACCGATGGTGTTCGGCCCGCGGTTCGAGACGTAGACCAGTTTGCCGTCCGGACTGATCTGGATGTGCGCCGCCTGTGCCTTGCCGGGGTAGTCGTCCGCGATCGAGGGCACGGTGTTGATCTCGCGCAGCGTCCCGCCGGGCAGCCGCTCGAGGGCGACGAGCGTGTTGCCGTGCTCGGTGAGGAGATAGGCGGTGCGGCCGTTGGAGTGGAAGGCGAGATGGCGGGGGCCATGCCCGGCCGGCGTCCGGAACGCCGTGGCCGCCGGGCCGGCCGTGCCGCTCGCTCTGTCCCAGGCGTGGACGCGCACCTCGTCGTGGCCGAGGTCGACGACGTAGATGCGGTCGCCCTCGGGCGACCATTGGACCCAGTGCGCGTGACCCTGGGCCGTTATT
>JANMTJ010000407.1:0-4039 GCA_031390295.1 Oleiharenicola sp. | reverse complement strand
GACGACGGCGTCTCCGCCAACGAGATCGCCATCCTCTACCGCTCGCACTTCCTCGCCCTCGAAATGCAGCTCGCCCTCTCCCGCGCTGGCATCCCCTACGTCATCACCAGCGGCGTGAAGTTCTTCGAGCGCCAGCACGTGCGCGACCTCGTCGCCCTCCTCCGCTTCGTCTACAACCCGGCCGACGCCCAGGCCTGGCAACGCATCGCCGTCCTCCTGCCCAAGGTCGGCGAGAAGGGCGCGCAGAAGATCCACGCCGCCGCCAGCGACCACGCCCGGATGATGCAGAAGAACTTCCTCGACGTCCTCGCCACCGACGACGTGAAGAGCAAGGTCGCCAAGGATGCCCGGCCCGAGTGGGAGCAGTTCTGCGCCTCGCTCGTGCAGGTCGCCGACGCCATGAGCACGCAGAAGCCGACCGACACCGTGACGGTCGCCATCGAGGGCTGGTACGGCGACTACCTGAAGGGTGCCTACGCCGACTACATCGACCGCCTCGAGGAATTGAAGGCCATGGTCGGCTTCGCCTCGCGCTTCGAGGAGATGCAGGACCTCCTCGCGCAGATCGTCCTCCTCAACGGCGAGACCAGCGAACGCGAGGTCGACCCCAACGCCGAGGCCATCAAGCTCACGACCGTGCACCAGGCCAAGGGCCTCGAGTACGACGTCGTCTTCGTGATCGGCTGCGCCGACGGCCAGTTCCCCACGAGACGTTCGATCGAAGCCGGCGACGTCGAGGAAGAGCGCCGCCTCTTCTACGTCGCCGTCACGAGAGCCAAGAACGAGCTCTACCTCAGCTACCCCCGCGTCGCGACCCGCGCCGGCCCCGGCGGCATGATGCTAACGCAATCGAGATTCCTTCAAGAGTTGCCAGATGATCTGTATGAGGAACTACGCATCAAGCGTTCGTATGGTTGGTGATTCTCGGCACGCAGGCTACGCGCGCAAATTGTTTGGCAGCAAATGCAACAATCGTGGCTTGCTCGCCATGCTAGCAAGCGGCTAATTAATAGCTATGCCCGGCGTTCTTGGATATGGGTGGCACGAATCCAATCGAGGAGAATACCTCGCGCAGTCTTTTCTCGCTGCTCTGGGAGTGTCTGCGCCTGTGATCAGACAAGAAGATATAGGAATAGATTTCTACTGTGCATTGGCAAAAGAGGAACAGAAGAAACTGACATTCCATTCTCCATACATGGTACAACATGGATCTGCGGCCTCGAAGAGCTTTGTTTATGGCGGCTTCAGTGATAAAGGCAAATGGCGCGGAGATAGAGTCGGCCAGAGGGTCAGGCCTTGGGGCTTGGGGTTCCTGCCGAGCCAAGGCCGTCACGTCTGACGCCTGCCCGAGCCGACCGACCCGGCTTGTCCGGTTTGTAATATAATACGTTACAAATTTCCCGACCGGTCCCTGGTAACGTAATACGTTACCAGCCACCCGGCCCGCTGTCCGTCAAATCAGGCAAAGCCTGGGCCTTGCCGTTTGTACCTGTCAGTTCCCCTGCCGCTTGGCGGCGATGGCGCGCAGTTCCTTCGCGGTCAGCAAATCCCTCTCCCGGCCCATCGCCTCCTTGGCCGTGATCAAATCCCGCAGCGAAATCACGCGGAAGCGCCGGCCATCGACTTCGAGTTCTTCCGCGCTGGCGTTCAAACGCTGAAAGTCCCCGACGCCCTTGATCGAGGTCAGGATGTCAACCATCCCCATGTCGGTCTGGAGATAGAGATTGTTGACCGCTTCGCCGGCGGGGGGATGGAGCAAAAACGACAGCTTCTGCGGCGTCAGCCGGTGTTTCGGATTCCACTCGCCCAAGGCCTGCCGCAGCTTCGCCACATTCTCCTCGGTGAGCACGGCGCAGATGTCCACATCGCGGGTGAGATGGAAGGAACCGTGGGCCACGGCCGCGAAGCCCCCCACCAGCACGAACTCCAGCCCGGCATCAGCGAGCCGTTGCAGCAGTTGGCTGAAGTTTTGCATCCCGGTTCATTCCCGCCTGCTCAATCTTCAAGGCCAGTTCCAGCGCCGCATCGTGTTGGCTCCAGCGCTCCTTGACGGACAACGCCAGGTTTGTGTCCAGTAGATCGAGATCAATCCCCGCGCGGCGGGCTTCCTCGAGGGCTTGGGCTGGGTCATCCATGCACGGGAGTATTGGCCTTTCCTCGTCCGCCGCAAAGCCTGATTTTCCGTCCGAGCGAGCCGGCCCGGCTTGCCCGGTTTGTAATATAATACGTTACAAATCTCCCGCCCGCGCTCTGGTAACGCAGGACGTTACCAGCCACCCCGGCCCGCTGTCCGTCAAATCAGGGCAACCTCAGGCTGCGGATATTGATATTCCGGCCGGGCTAAACAAAGGGGCCGACAAAAGGGCCCGGCAAGGCCGAGCAACGGGGTTGGCGCATGTGGTCTGTGGCTGCTGTCCGTCAAATCAGGTGAACCCCAGGCCAGGAGTTCGGTCTTATTTGTCCGGCTTGCCCTTGCCCTTGCCTTTGCCGCCACCTTCACCTTTGGCGCCTTTCTCAGGCTTGGCCCCCAGCTTGAAGTCCCCGTTCTTGAGCGCGTGGAATTCCGGCGAGCCGGGCTTGATGCCCAGCTCCTTGGCCATCACCCCCCAGCCCTTCCCCTTCTGCGCCCGGTAGACTTCCAGGACTTTGTCCGGCGGCTGCTGGGTCATCTGGCCGAGCTGGAACACCATGAAGGCGTCGGCCGGCTCGCTGACCGTCCCGAGCACGACGTTGACGCGGGCCTCGGGTACGCCGAATTGCGCGCTGACCCTGGCGGAAAATCCATCGCCGTCGAGCCGGGCCTGGATGTTGAGGTCGCGGAGGAAGCCATCCAGGTCACCGGCGGCGGCCCGGGTGAAGAGGCAGAAGGAGGCGAGCAGGGTCAGAAGGATTCTTTTCATGGGGTTTGTCCTCGACGCGGGGCGGCTGCGGGATTGCAGCGGGGCGGCGCGATCAATCCCGGCAGCCTAACCGGAATCCCGCCAGGGCAAACCATAAAACGGGGCCTGCCGTCTTTTGAGCCGAGCCATGGGGTCAGGCTTTGTGGGTGTGTTTTGTCCGTCAAATCAGGGCAACCTCAGCTCTTAAGTCTTTCCGTCGTGTAGTGGCGCAGAAAATTCCGCGCGTCATCCGGCACGGCGGGGGCGAGGTTGGGCATGACCCAGTTGAACAGGCGCTGGATCTCCAACGCCTTGGCCGGCGGGGCCGGCTGCGCTGCGGTGGCATCGGCGCCGGACAGGTATTGCACCGGCTGTTCCCGCGCCGCCCGCACCAGGCAGTCCTTAAGCAGGAATTCAAAGGCCGCCACTTCCCGGTCCGACCTTTCCCGCCAAATCATGAGGCGGGTTTGCGTGCCCACATATTGCTCGACCAGGTAGCCGGAATCATCCGGTTTGGTTTTCCTTAACGGCTTGAGCGTCGCCCCCAGGGCTATGATCTCGAGCAACTGGCGGTAGGCATTCCGGACCGCCTCGTCCTTGAACTCGTGCCGTAGGCCAAAGTGCACGCCATCGCTTTCCACGCGCAGGTTCGCGACCTCGCACGGCACGGTCAGGTTGAAACCATCCAGGCCGAGCCGGAGCTGGCAAAAGCCATCGCGGGAGGCCAGGGCGGCCGGCCCAAGCACAATGCGCGCCCCGACCTCGGAGCAATCGAGCAACCGGCCCTTCCAAACCGAACCGCCCGGCCGGCCCATCGGGGCCACGGTGCCGCCCCGCCGGTCGAAGCCCAGCATGGCAGTGAGCGGGAATTCCGCGTTGATGGGCAGCCGCGGCGGGCCCCGCCGCTCCTTGCGCGGGACGGTCTTGCCGCCTTCCGGTTCCTTGAGAATGCGCTTGAAGAATAGCATCGCCGGGGTGGCTGACTTGATAGCGCCCGCCGCATCAGGTCAACCGTCGCCTCGCCCGTTCCGGACCAGGAGGCCGAATCCGGAGCCTGGTCGGGCTGCCTTACGGGGTCGGCTGCCTTACGAGGTCAGGCTTTGTGGGTGAGGTGGCCGCATGACGGCCACGATCCTCCCATGCCCTATGATTACTGCGGC
>JANMTJ010000386.1:0-7730 GCA_031390295.1 Oleiharenicola sp. | reverse complement strand
CGAACCGCGGGAGACCCTGGCGGCTTCGCTGGCTGCTGCCGATGTGCAATTGGTCACCCTGCTGCCCGACTATTCCTCGCTGGTTTATCCGAGCAAACTGGCCGGCGTGCTCGCGGCCGGCCGCCCGGTGCTGTTTGTCGGGCCGCCGGGCGGGGATATCGCCCGTCTGCTCCAGCAGGAGGATTGTGGCGCCACCCTGGCCCCGGGTGATGCCGCGGGTCTGGCTGACACTCTCACCCGCTGGAAAGGCGATACGGGTTTGTTGGCGCGGCTCGGTTCGAACGCCCGCGCAATCTACGAACGGCAGTTCCCCTTCGATCGGGCCCTGATCCAATGGGAGGATGTTCTGCGACACTGTGTGGGGCCGCAGTAACTTCGGTTTGCTTTGACATGGGCCCGGCCTGTAAATTCACCAAGCCATGACACAGGGAAGATACGTCACGCTCGCCCTCGTGGCACTGGACACCTTTGCGGTGTTCATCGTGTTCAACTTCGTCGCGTGGACCCGCGGCGTCGTACAGTGGGATGCGCCGATCATGGCGCCCCTGATTTTGCCTGTGTTGATGCACGTGCTGGCGGTCTACCTGATCGACGGCTACAGCTCACGCGCAGATATGATGTCGGTCACCTACACCAGCCTGCATGCAATTGCGCTGCTGTTTGTCGCGCTGATGACGCTCTTGCTGACCTACGCCATCATCCCCGCTGGCTTTCCCCTGCAGGTCAGCCGCTTCGTACCCATCGCTTCCTCGCTGTTGCTGATTCCCGGCACCCTGGCCTACCGGCGGGTGATTTACCAACGGCAACTGGCCAAGCGCCAGCAGCGGTATTTCATGTTTCTGGGCAGCCAGGAAAACTGCATCGCCTTCAGGGAGGAATGCCACCGCAGCGGTATGACGCAATCCGTGCTCTACGCCACGCACGATTCCTTCACTCCAAACCACAATCACCGTGCGGTCTCAGGACCACCCATGGGGGATGTGGTGCATTATCTGGAGGAATATGAAGGTAATATTGATGCCATCATCCTCCGTGAATCCGGTCAGGAGCTTCCACCCCTGGTCGCGCAACGACTGATGGAACTGCACTTCTCCGGCGTGCCGACCTATACCCTCGAGCTGTTTCACGAGGTCTACTGGCGCAAGATACCGCTCTACCGGCTCAACCAGACGTGGCTGTTTCAGGAAGGATTCCAAATCGCCCGGGAACCCGTGTTTGAGCGCCTTAAGCGCGTCAGTGATGTAGCCCTTTCCACCCTCGGACTGCTGCTGGCCCTGCCCTTCCTGCCCTTGGTGGCCGCGCTCATCTGGATCGAGGATCGCGGACCGGTTTTCTTCCGCCAGACCCGGGTCGGCAAAAACCGGGTTCTCTTCGACATCATCAAGCTCCGCACCATGACGGTCCACCAGGACGGCGCGGTTTATACCGAGGCCGGTGACAGCCGCATCACCACCATCGGCCGTTTCCTCCGAGCCACCCGCATCGACGAGTTTCCGCAACTTTGGAACGTGTTCATGGGCGACATGAGCCTGATCGGGCCCCGCGCCGAGTGGGTCAAACTGGTGGAGGACTATGAGAAAAAGATCCCCTGCTACCATTTCCGCCACCTCGTGAAGCCGGGCATCACCGGCTGGGCCCAGGTCAACTATCCTTACGGGGCCAACCTGGAGGACACCCTCCGCAAGCTGGAATATGACCTCTACTACATCCGCTACTTTTCCTTCGTGCTCGATGCCTCCATCGTCCTGAAGACAATTCATATCATGCTTTTTGGCAAGGGTCGCTAAGCCGACCAAGGGATGGCCGCAAAAAGTCACAAGAAGCCACGAAAACAACGGCTGTATTCTTTTTATGGCTCTTCGAGACTTTTCGTGGCTAATGCATTCCTCCTAATCCGTGGCTAAGCTTAAAACCTACGACTTCATCTGCATCGGTGGCGGCAGCGCCGGTTTCAACGCCGCCCGTGTTGCCGCCGGGCTGGGCCTGAAGGTCGCCGTCGTGGATGGCGCCCGACAGCTCGGCGGCCTCTGCATCCTGCGCGGCTGCATGCCCTCCAAGACCCTGCTCTACGCGGCCGAGGTCCTGCACCACGCCCGGCATGCCGGTCGCTTCGGTCTCAAGGTCACCGGTGCCCGCGCCGACATGAAGGCGGTGCACGCGCGGAAGAAGCGGATCATCGCCGACTTCGCCAGTTACCGGGTGAAAGCTCTGGTCGGCGGCAAATTCGATCTCATCCGCGCCCACGCCCGCTTTGTCGACGCCCACACACTGGAGCTTTCCAACGGACGCCAACTGCGCGGCCGGCAGTTCCTCCTCGGCACCGGCTCCAAGGTCAGCACCCCGCCCATTCCCGGATTGGCAGACATCACGTGCTGGACGAGTGACGAGGTGCTTGACCTCGATTTCGTC
This sequence comes from Oleiharenicola sp., assembly GCA_031390295.1. Taxonomy (GTDB): domain Bacteria; phylum Verrucomicrobiota; class Verrucomicrobiia; order Opitutales; family Opitutaceae; genus Lacunisphaera. The sequence goes on along the minus strand of JANMTJ010000386.1, from coordinate 5,321 downwards.
CCGAAGAGCGTGCTCGTGCTCGGCGGCGGCATTGTGGCCTGCGAGCTCGCCCAGTTCCTCAACCGCATCGGCACCAAGGTCACCCTCATCCAGCGCAGCCCGAACATCCTCCGGGATCACTCCGAGGAAGCCTCGACCGTCGTGCAGCAGGCCTTCGTCGACGAGAGCATCGAGCTTTTCGCCGGCACGCAGCTCAAGCAGCTCAACCAGGACAAACGCGGCGTGACTGCCACCTTCCTCCACGACGGCAAGGTCATCACCCGCCGCGCCGCCCACTGCTTCAACGCCCTAGGCCGCGAAGCCAACACCACCGGTCTCGGTCTCGACGCCGCCGGGGTGAAGACCCGGCCCGACGGCCAGATCATCATCAACCGCTGGCAGCAGACGAACGCGCCGCACATCTATGCGGCGGGCGACTGCTCGGGTCCGCACGAGATCGTCCATCTCGCCATCGCGCAGGGCGAACTCGCGGCCCGGCACGCCGCCAAGGTGAAGGGCCTGAAGCCCATAGACCCGGCGCTTCTGCTCAACGTCGTCTTCACCGACCCGCAGCTCGCCACGATCGGCACCCTCGAGGACGACCTGGAAAAACGCGGCGTCAAATACCTCCGGGCCACCTATCCATTCAACGACCACGGGAAATCCATCCTGATGGAGGCCAACTACGGCTATGTGAAGGTGCTGGCCGAACCGAAGCGCGGCCGGATCCTCGGTGCCGAGATCGTCGGCAAGGACGCCGGCGAACTCATCCATTGTTTTTCGACCCCGCTGGCGATGCGCGCCACCGTGCGCGATATGCTCCGGGCGCCGTGGTATCACCCGACCCTCGCGGAAATCATCACCTACCCGCTCGAGGAAATCGCCGGGCAGCTGGAAGAATGACCCGCCGGCCGGCGGTTGGCAGATTCATGGGGCATCGCTTGGCCCACATTCAGCAACCCTTCGGTGGTTCCCAGAGCTCGATGCGGTTCCCCTCCCCGTCCTTGATCCAGGCGAACTTGCCGAATTCGGAGGCCTCGCTCCCCTTCGGGTCGATCCACACCTTCTCCTTCTTCAGAGTGGCGAGCACCTGCTTCAGGCTGGCGACGCGGTAGTTGATCATGTGGCCCTGCTTGCCTGGGCCGAAATACGTGGTGTCGGGATCAAACGGGCTCCAGACCGTGGAGCCTTTCTTCTTCGGATTCTTGGCGTCGCGCCACGTAAAGGAACAGCCACCCCACTGCGGGTCGATCGGCAGGCCAAGATGCTTTTGATACCAACCCCCCAGTTTGGTCGGGTTTTTCGCCTTGAAGAAAACACCACCCAGGCCGGTCACGCGTGGTTTTTTCATGAGTGGAGTTAACCCCGGATGACACGGATGGGCACGGAGAAAATACAGGGTTCAATCCGTGATTATCCGTGCCATCCGTGGCTAGCAATCAGGGTTGGACGCGGCGGTAGGGATACTCGATGCGCTTGGTCGCGCCATCCGGGCCGGGTCCCTCGATATAAGCGAGCATCGTGCCGTCGGGCTTCAGGTTGTAACTGACGATCTGGGGAAAATCATGCTCCTTGTTCTCGAACACCACCCCGGTGCCGGTGAATGACACGAGCTTGAACGCCGCCTCCTTCTGCCCCGAGGGCTGCGCGACAAAGTAAAGCTCCCCGCCCGGTCCCTCCCGGATCTGGGTGAACTCATGCGACAGCACCCGACCCTTGGCCACCGTACGCGCCATGCCGAGCATCACGCCGCCCGCTGGTGCCATCCACTGCTCATCGATCACGCGGCCGGCCTTCTCGAGGCGCCAGCTGCCCGCCAGCCAGCCCAGCCGGGCAATCGGAGCCACGGCCGGATTGTCGGCCGCTGGCAATGGAGCCAGACCGGCGAGCAAGAGGAAAATCGCGGTGAGACGGGAGGGTGTTTTCGGGCTCATGGGTATCGTCAGACCGGAGGCGGGGTCTTCGCTTCGAAATCAAATTCAAATCCGCCGATCCAGCCGGCGAGCAGATTGTAGGCCTAGGCACCGATCACTCCGAAGGCGAATCCCATCAGCGCGTAAAGCACCGGCAGGAAAATCATGAAACCAATCCCCATGCCAAACATGAGCGGCAGGGCCGGCGCATTGCCCCCGCCGTGGCTGCGTGCGGCCAGGCTGCCAAACGCCATGAAGGCCAGCATGAACGGCACCAGGACCAATGAGAGCAGGCCGTAGAAGGCCGCGAGCATCTTGCCCGCCTGCAGCGGGGCGATGCGTTTCAGCATGAGGTTCATGGGGCGATATCAGCGCATCCCGCCGTGAAACTCAATCCTGCACCTTCGCCTCCAGCGGCGTTACCGGATCGATGAACAGCCAGCAGACCGCGCCGAGGAAGTAGATCACGGCTGAGATGGCAAAGGCCAGCTGCCAGTCGCGGTTGGTCAGGGTGAGGACCAGGCCGACAACGATCGGTCCGGCCATGCCGCCGAAGTTGCCCATCATGTTCATGCTGCCGGAGACGGTGCCGGCGTATTTTCCGCCGATGTCCATGCAGGTCGCCCAGCTACCGGGCATCGTGATGTCGTTGAAGAAGCTCGCCATTCCCATGGAAAGCATGGCCAGCAGCGGATCGCGGATATAGAAGGAGGTCATCAGCAGCGTGGCGGCGCCGGTGAGGCCGACGAACCCGAGCGTGCGCCGGACCCGCGTGACGGCCGCACCACGGGCGATCAGCCGACCGGCCAGCAGGCCGGAGAACAGCGAGCCGAAGCCTCCGAAGAAGAGCGGGATGCCGGCCAGCGCCGCGGCCAGCAACTTCAGCGTCAGTTCCGGACTGAAGGTCCCCTCCAGCAGTCCGGCCAGCCAGCCCATGAGGGGGTTCGCCTTGATGTCCATGCCCCGCTCGTCGCGGAGGTAGGTCGGCAGCCAGGTGACATAGAAATACCAGCCGTAGCTCAGGCAGAAATACTGGCCCCACAAAAGCCACATCGTCGGGCGAGTCGCCAGCGCGCGCCACGGCACGTCGCCGTGGCCCGCGACGTTGCCCTCGTTTTCCTTGAGCAACTCCAACTCGGCCGCGTTGACGCCGGGGTGCTCGCGGGGGTTGTCGCGGAACCACAGGTAGAAAATGACCGCCCAGATCACGCCGAGCCCAGCGAAAAGCATGAACGCCGTCCGCCAGCTCACAAAGGCCATGACCGCCACCACCAGCAGCGGCGCCGCGGCGCCGCCCCAGCGGGCACCCATCCACATGAGCGACTGCGCCCGGGTGCGGTCCGCCTTCGGCAGCCACGTGCTGAGCGCCTTGGTGAGGTTGGGGAAACAACCCGCCTCCCCGGCGCCGAAAAGGAAGCGGGTGACGAGCATCGAGACATAGCTCCAGGCCCAGCCCGTGGCCGCCGTGAAGAACGACCACCACAGTACCACGCGGATCAGCACCTTCTTGGCGCCGAGCTTGTCGCCCAGCCAGCCGGTCGGGATCTCAAACAGCGCGTAGGCCAGCGTGAAGGCCGAGAAGATCATGCCCTTCTGCGCGTCGCTGAACTTCATCTCCGCGGCGATGTCGGGCATGGCCTGCGAGATGGCCACGCGGTCGATGTATTGGATGATGGCGAGGGAGACGGCGAAAACGATCACCCAATAGCGGGTGCGCGTCGGCCGGTCGGGGTAAAAGCTCGGGGTGGAGCCGGTCGGGGTGGACATGCGGGCGTCACGCTAGGTGACCCGGCCCGCCCAAAGCCAGCCCGCTTTGCGTCATCACCGCTGCACCATGAGACCGCCCCCCGCCCATGCTGCCCTCCTGGCCATGGCCCGCAGTTGATTCCTATGCCAGCGGCCTACGCCTTATGGAGTAATCGCGATTTCCAACTTTCGCGCCCCCTCCGCCAACGCATGCACAGTTCCGTCCGCCGACCCGCGCTAACATGGGCCAACACACCACACGCCGGGATCGTCGGCCCCTGGGCTGGCGGGAACCGCTACCCCACCCATGTCCACCCGCCCCAAGCCTTTCCTCGAGCCGGAATATTGCAAAGGCTGTCTGCGTTGCATCGAGGCCTGTCCGCGGGATTGCATCACCCCCGGCACCACCATCAATCCGGAAACGGGGCTCGTGCCCGTCGAGTTGCACCTCGAAAATTGCAACGGCTGTTCCCTCTGCCTGGCGGCCTGCCCCGAGCCGTTCGGCCTGCGTTCCGAGGCTGACCGCCCGGCGGTCTGTCCTGACTTCCAACTGCAGGATCCGGCGAAACTGTTCGGCCCGAAGGTGGTGGCCAGCCACTCCGAGGGCGACCAGCCCGACGAGTTCGTCGCGCTGCCCGCCTGCGAGCCGCTGGTGCTCAAGGGCACCTACGCCTCCGCGGTCGGAGCTCTCCTTGCGGGTTGCCGGCATGTCTTTGGCTATCCCATCACCCCGAGTACCGAGGGTGCCGAGCTCATGGCAAAAATTCTCCCAAAGATCGGCGGGCATTTCGTCCAGGCGGTGAGTGAGACGGCCGCCGTCAACATGATGTATGGGGCCGGCGGGGCCGGTGTGCCCACCATCACCTTCACCAGCGGGCCGGGTTTCAGCCTCATGCTGGAGGGCATCAGCTACATGATCGGCGCAGAGGTGCCGGGCGTGTTCGTCAATATCATGCGCGGCGGCCCGGGCCTCGGCAATCTCGGCCCCGAGCAGGCCGACATCAAGCTCGCCTGCCGCGGCCTCGGCCATGGCAACACCCACGCCATCGTGCTCGCCCCCGGCACGCCCCAGGAGATGCTCGACCTGACGATGCGCGCCTTCGAGCTCAGCTTCGTCTACCGCAATCCCGTGATCATCCTGGGCGACGGATACCTCGGCCAGATGACCGGCGTGGTCCGCCTACCCGGTCAGCTGCGCAAGCCCGGCCTGCCCGCCTGGGCGGTCCACGGCGACCGCGCCCACCGGCACAACCTCATCTGTTCCATCCAGCTCGCCGAGGACGACCTCGAGGCGCACAACCGCATGCTCAACGCCAAGTACGCCTGCATCACCGCCCGGGAGCAACGCGCTGATTGTTATCGCTGCGACGACGCCGATGTCCTGGTCGTAGCCTGCAACACCCCGGCGCGCATGGCCAAGGGGGCCATCGAGTCCGCGCGAGCGCACGGCATCAAGGCCGGCCTCTTCCGCCCGATCTCCCTATGGCCGTTCCCCATCGACGCGCTCAAGGCCCTGCTGCCGCAAACCGCCCACCTGGTGCTCGTCGAGGGCAGCGCCGGCCAGCTGGAGGACGAGTTGCGCCTCGCCCTGAGCCACGCCGGGCTTGTCCCGCCCCCGATCACCTCGGTGCGGCACTACGGCGGCGTGCTGCCGGCGCAGGATGAGATCCTGGATTGCATCCG
>JANMTJ010000383.1:0-4379 GCA_031390295.1 Oleiharenicola sp. | reverse complement strand
GGAGTGGGCCGCGGCCGCGGCACCCGGCATCGAGATCGAGGGCGTCCCGCTGTCGCGGTTCCAGGCGTGGGCCGGGCGCGAACTGGGCCTTGAGATCGAATACGCCACGCCCGAGATCGCCGCAGAAGCTGAGCGCATTGTCGTCCACGGCTCGATTGAAGGACCGGAAACGTCGGGCGCGTTTCACTCAGCGCCAGTCGAGCACGACTTTACCAGTCGCGGGCATCGATCTTCTCGCAACCTTCCTCGATGGCCTTCTCCAGCTCCGCGCCGTCTGTCTCGTTCAAGATTCCCGCGCTGCGCCGCAGGGCCTCCATCCGTTCCTCGCGGCTCGTTTCCTTCAAACGGTGGATGAGCACGGCAGCCTCCGCCAGCTTGGGAGCCGGCAGGGTGCGCAGCTCCTCGACGATGGTTTCCAGTGTGCTCATGCTGGCACGCTACGCAGCCCGGCCTCCGCTGCAAGCCCGGCTTTCCTCTCGACCAACTCCCGGTTGTCGACGGTGTTATCGCTGACCGCAGTCTTGATACCAAGACGGATATGCGTGCTGCCCATCACCAAAGCTTCGATCCGCACCCCCGCGCAGCATCCTGTTTCTTGGCCGGCTCGCGGTCGGTCGGTCGGTTACTTGTCGCGCGGCGCCTGGCTGCCTCGGTTGCCGCCGCAAGCTGTTGCCCCGCCTCCCACAGTTCGGCGGCTCGGTTGATGCGCTGGCCCGGGGTCAGGCGTAGCATCTCCCGTCGGGTGGCCGCCACCGCCCCGGCGAACGAATAGTCGCTGTCGGACGAAGCACTCATGATCCGCGTGAATGATGCCCGGCAGGTTGATCGCGTCAACCGATGTCATTCGCCGAGCATGACGTTGGGCGCATCTCAGTTTCTTGCATTTTGTAGGGCTGCCGCTTGTCGGCAGGCCGGGTTTGGGCGCTCCAGCCCAGCGGCACGCCGACAAGCGGCGGCCCTACAGGACCGGAACCGTCGGTTTGCACGAAACCGAGATGCGCCCTGTGACTTTCCCCGCCGCCAAACACCCGAAAACGGTGTCGAAACCCGGCCTAGCGGATCAGCCTGAGCGCGCTTTGGGCCGACTGATTGGCCTGGGCGAGCATGGACGCGCCGGCCTGCACCAGGATGTTGTAACGGGCCAGGGAGGTGGATTCCTGGGCGACATCGACATCCGTGATGCGGCTGTTGGCGGCCTCCAGGTTGGCCTTGTTCACGGTCAGCAATTCCGCCGCGAAACCGAAGCGGCTCTGGTTGGCGCCGTTCCCGGCGCGATGCGTGGCGACCTCCCCGATCGCGGCGGTGATCGCCCGCAGGGAAACCAGCTCGAGCGAGGGGGCGGAGGCCACCACGGCGACGTTGCCGATGGCGCCGGTGCTGACGATCGCGAAGTCCTTGACCTGCGTGTTTCCCGTGAGGCTGAGCAGATCGATCTGCTGCGAATTGACGGGCACGCCGGTATGGATCTCAAGGAGCGAGGAAGAACCGTCCAGACGGCTGGTGGCGTTGCCCTTCCCGTCGATGGCGATGCGCAGGGTATGCCAGTTGGAGTCGACGGGAACGGTGCTGGTGACACTGAAGGTCCCATATCGGACCCTGAAATCAGGCGCGAGCGATCGCACCTGCATGGTGATTTCCAGCGGCCCCTCGTAGGACGAACTGGTGATGACCCCGGTCGGATTCGATCCGGACGCGTCCAGGTTCAAAACTCCGCCGGAGACCGTGGCCGGGTTGGCAAATACCTGTCCCCAATTATTGAGATTGGGGAAGCTGTCGTTGTAGGGCACGAAATCGGCCATGGCCTGCAGATCCACGCCCGCCGTGACCACCGAGCCGGTGCCGTCTTCCGTGGTGATGACAGTCTGACTGCTGGTGCCAAACAGGTTCACGCCGTTGAATTTTTCCTGGCTGTTGGCCGTGATCTGGGCCTGCAAGGCGGCAAACTCCTCCTGATAGTTTGCCCGGTCCGACGCGCTCTTGGTGATATCGCTGTAAAGCACCTTCAGTTCGCTCATCCGGCTGAGGACTTTGCCCGTCGCATTGAGCACGCCTTCCTGAGTCTGGAGGAACGAAATCTCGTTGGCGATATTGGTGCCGACGGCACCCTGCCGCCGGGCGGCGGCGGACAGCTTCATCGACACGGCCAAGCCGCCGGCGTCATCGGCCGGATTCACGATCTTGGAGCCGCTGGACAGCCGGTTCAGGCTGCGCTGCAGATAGCCATTGGACGCGGCCAGGTTGTTGGCCGCGATCGTCGCCGCAAAGTTACTGTTGATGACAACTGACATGAATCGTTCCTTGATACCTTCGTGCCGGCTTCCTTGCCGTCATCGCGCCGAAGGGGGAGTCGGACGCACTCTGACCACGGTTGTGGTCCTCCAAGTTATCGGTCGCATTGAGGCTCCACTTAAGGCTGGTAAAGCTATCAATAAAATTCCCTTAAGTCGGAGATGATCGAGCCGGGAGCAGCTGAATCAGCATTTCAAGCGCAGGCACGGCCCGCGACACTCATGCTTCCACCCATACCACCACCACTCGCGCCGAGCGGGAGAGTCTGACCGCCCTCTGGCCATTTTGAGTGGCTCCATGGATTATCGGTCGTGTCAGGGCTGGATTTAGCACTGGTTAAACTTTTCCATAATTTACCTAAAGTGCGGAGCACCGGGCCGGAAGGCCCTCGCGGGCTGGCCTGTCGGCCATGGCCTTGGCGAAGGCTGACAGCCCCGCCTCCATTCCGCCAATCCCGCCGGGTAATTGTTGACCAACCCGCCCTTGGCCGGTGCAGTCTTGGGCCGGTTGCCCCGTCTGGCCCACCCCATGCCTTCGCCCCTGCGCTCCCTCCTGCGGTTCCAAGAAAGCGGACTCCTGATCGTCATCGTCGGGCTGGGCCTCCTGCTCACCCTCTTCAGCGGCAGGGTGCGGATCCCGCAATTTGAACGCGCGGCCGACGGCAGCCGCCAGCGCGTCTTCACCATCAGCGCCGACGGCGAACGCGTGCCGGCCTTCGTCGAGAAGAACAAGTTTCTCAATGTCCAGAACCTCGCCCAGCTCGCGAAGGACACCAGTTTCATCGCCATCATGGCCGTGGGCATGGCATTCGTCATCATCGCGGGCGGCATCGACCTGTCCGTCGGCTCGATCTACGCCCTCGCCTCCGTGATCGGCGCCCTCGTGCTGCACCACTACGGGCCGGACGGGGCCGGCGCGGCAACGGCACCTTGGCTGGGCGTGCTGCTGGGCGTCGGGGCCTGTGTCGGCACCGCCGCGCTCTGCGGACTCGTCAATGGCGGCTTGATCGTCGCGCTCGGCGTGCATCCGTTTATCATCACGCTCGGCGCGATGGCGATTTTGCGCGGGATCGCGTTCGTGATAACCAAGGGACAGTCGGTCGGCGGGTTCCCGCCCGACTTCCGTGAGTTGATCCGCAAGGAAATCGGCGACGGGCTCAGTTTCGTGCCGTTGCTGGTGATGCTGGCGGTGCTCGTGGCGGGCTGGATTTACCTCTCGCGCCTCGCCGCCGGCCGGCGGGTCTACGCCATCGGCGGCAACGAGCTCGCCGCCCGCTTCAGCGGCATCCGCGTCGAGCGGGTCAAGCTCGGCGTCTATCTCATCTCGGGGCTCGCCGCCGGCATCGCCGCACTGCTCTCCATCGGCTACTACGGCGCGGCGACCTCGGGTGACGGCCAGGGCTACGAGCTCAACGTCATCGCCGCCGCGGTTGTCGGTGGCGCCAGCCTCAGCGGCGGTCGCGGCTCGGCCCACGGCGTCGTGCTGGGCGCGCTCATCATCCAGATGATCAGCAGCGGCATCGTCATCCTCGGCATTGATCAGAACTACAGCCAGATCATCATCGGCTCGGTCGTCATCGCCGCCGTCGTCCTCGACAATTTCAACACCTGGCTTTCCAAGCGCCGGCTCACGGCCAAGGCCGGCTGAACCGACATTAACCCACGCTTATCCCCATGAAAAAACTCCTCACCCTCCTCACCGCCTCCCTGGCCGGCGCCGTGCTCGCCGCCGCCGCGCCCCGCACGATCACCATCGGGCTGGTCGCCAAATCCCAGGGCAATCCCGTCTTCCAAGCCGCCCGCGTCGGCGCCATCGACGCCGCCAAGGAACTCAGCGCCAAGCACGGCGTGAACATCCAGATCGACTGGCGCACGCCCAACGAGGAGGACGCCCAGAAGCAGGCCGAGGCCATCGAGCAGCTCGTGCTCGCCGGCGCCGAGGGCATTTCCGTCAGCTGCTCCGACGCCAACAAGCTCACCGACGCGATCAACCGTGCCGTCGACAACGGCGTGCCGGTCGCGACCTTCGACTCCGACGCCCCGGCCTCCAAGCGCTTCGTCACCTATGGGATCGACGACATCGAGTGCGGC
>JANMTJ010000362.1:0-2863 GCA_031390295.1 Oleiharenicola sp. | reverse complement strand
AAAATTCAAGGTTACGTCCGTCTCCAGCTCCCCGCCGGTGCCGCCAATCCGGCGCCCCCGGTCGGCCCCGCCCTCGGCGCCCAAGGCGTCAATATCATGGGCTTCTGCAAGGAGTTTAACGCGAAGACCAAGGACCAGAATGGCATGATCATTCCGGTCGTCATCACGGTCTACTCCGACAAGTCCTTCACCTTCATCCTCAAGTCGCCCCCGGCGTCCGTGCTGCTCAAGAAAGCCGCCGGCATCGCCACCGGCTCGGCCAAGCCCAACATGGACAAGGTCGGCAAGGTCACGAAGAAGCAGATCCTGGAGATCATCAAAATCAAGAAGGCCGACCTCAACGCCAACAGCGAGGAAGCCGCCATCCGCATGATCGCCGGCACCGCCCGCAACATGGGCATCGAAGTCGTCGACTAATTTCCCTCAACCACAACTCACCGCGGGAGTCCCCACCGGGACGTTCGCACCGCAAGGAGTCCAAAATGCCCGTCAAACAAAGCAAACGCTACCGCAGCGCCGCCCAGGCCGCTGATCTCACCAAGGAGTACCCGCTCAAGGAAGCGGTGGATATCCTCACCAAGTTCCCGAAGGCCAAGTTCGACGAGACCGTCGAGCTGTCCTTCCGCCTCGGCGTCGATCCGGCGCAGGGCGACCAGATGGTGCGCGGCACCACGCCGCTGCCCAACGGTTCCGGCAAGAAGGTCCGCGTGATCGTCTTCACCGACGATGCCGACAAGGCCCTCGCCGCCGGTGCCGACCATGCCGGCCTCACCGAGCTGATGGCCAAGATCAACGGCGGCTGGCTCGACTTCGACGTCGCCATCGCGACGACCGAGGCCATGAAGCAGGTCCGCACGCTGGCCCGCGTCCTCGGTCCCAAGGGTCTCATGCCCAATCCGAAGTCCGGCACCGTCACCGACGACATCGCCGCCGGCATCAAGGCCGTCAAGGCCGGCCGGGTGGAGTTCAAGGTCGACAAGACCGCCAACATCGGCGTCGGCGTCGGCAAGCGCTCATTCACCGCCGACCAGATCACCGAGAACGTCACCGCGGTCCTCGAGGCTGTCGGCAAGGCCAAGCCCGCCGCCTTCAAGGGTCACTACATCAAGAGCGTCACGCTCTCGTCCTCCATGAGCCCGGGCGTGAAGCTCGCGTCCACCGAGTTCAACAAATTCTAAGGAGCCACGCACCATGAGAGCCGAAAAACAATATTTGATCGACGAGGTCAGCACGCACCTGAAGAAGTCCGACTACGTCATCCTCACCAACTTCACCAAACTGACGGTCGCGGATGCCGCCGAGCTGCGCAAGCGGCTCACGCCCGAGAAGGCCGAGTTTCACGTCGTGAAGAACAGTTCGTTCCGCGTTGCGGCCAAGGCCATGGGCCTGCCCGACATGGAGAAGTCCCTCAGCGGCCAGACCGCCATCGTCGTAGGCGGCAAGAATCCCGCCGGCGTCGCCAAGACCCTGAAGAAGTTCTTTGAGGAAAAGCAGAAACTCGAGGTCAAGGTCGGCGTCCTGGATAAAAAGCTCATGACGGCGGCCGATCTGGCGAAACTCGCCGACCTGCCTTCGTTCGACGTGCTTCGCTCGATGTTCCTCGGCATGCTCACCATGCAGGGTGCGGCCTTCGTCCGCGTGCTCGATGCCAAGGTCAAGAAGGAGCAGCCCGCTGCTCCCGCCGCCTAATCCACCCACTCACCAACCCAATTTTCCCGACGCAAGCCGGGAAGCAAAACATCCAACGAAGAGGCTAGGGGATACGTCCCTTAAACGCGGTCCAACCGGGACCGCTATCCGCTTCAGGAGAAAATACCATGAGCAACATCACCAAAGACCAAGTCATTGAATGGCTGTCCGCCCAGCCGATTCTCGAACTCGCCGGCCTCGTCAAAGAGCTGGAGACCAAGTGGGGCGTTTCCGCCGCCGCTGCCGCCGGCCCCGCCGCTGCTGCCGCCCCGGTTGCCGCCGCCGCCGAGGAAAAGACCGAGTTCACCGTCGTCCTCCTCGAGGCCGGCGCGAACAAGATCGGCGCCATCAAGGAAGTCCGCGCCATCACCGGCCTGGGCCTCAAGGAAGCCAAGGACCTCGTCGAAGGTGCGCCCAAGCCCGTCAAGGAAGGCGTCAACAAGGCCGAGGCCGAGGAAATCAAGAAGAAGCTCGAGGCCGCCGGCGCCAAAGTGGAACTCAAGTAACCGCTTGGCGTTTTCGCGCTTCCATCCTCTCAATTCACCGAGACAGGCCGTGTTCAACCGCGGCCTGTCTTTCGGCTTTCTTTCAATTGTTCTTTCCGCGCCGCTGCGCGCCTTTGTCACCCACACCGATGCTCCGGGCAACCCTGCCCGCCGTAGCCTTGGCGTAGGCGGGTGAGTTCGCTCCTTTTTTCAGTCCACCTCTACACGGGAAATTCCATGGCCGACCGCACTCATACCGAACGCATTAACTTCGGCAAACTCCGCGAAGTCATCCAGCCGCCCAACCTCATCGAGCTGCAGATCAGCTCCTATCTTGAGTATCTCCAGAAGGACACGCCTGAGAAGCAGCGCAAGCCCTTCGGCCTCGAGGCCGTTTTCAAGGAGGTCTTCCCGATCAATTCCTACGACGAGCGCCTGACGCTCGAATACGTCTCCTACACGATCGGCGAGCCCAAGAGCTCCGAGATCGAGTGCCTGCGCGAGGGCACCACCTACGCCGTGCCGCTTTACGTGAAGCTGCGCCTGCGCGAGGAAGACTTCATCAAGGATGAGGAGATCTTCATGGGCGACATCCCGATGGTGACCGAGCGCGGCTCGTTCATCATCAACGGCGCCGAGCGCGTCGTCGTCTCCCAGCTCCACCGTTCGCCCGGCATCTGCTTCGAGGT
>JANMTJ010000342.1:0-7105 GCA_031390295.1 Oleiharenicola sp. | reverse complement strand
AGGCTTGGGCAGTTCGCCAAAGGCGTTGTTGAAGAGCCGCGCAATCGTCATGTTGGGCGCGGGTTTTTCGGCGGCGACAGGCAGCGTGAGCTCCAGGTCGGCCATGCCCGGCATGCAGACGTCCTCGCACATGAGCCAGTCGGCCTTGGCGCGGAGGGTAACGCTTTCTCCGGGTTTGAGGCCGGGAGGTGCGGTGAACTCGACGAACAGGAAGACCTGGCCCACGTAACCGTTGCCGGTGATGTGGCCGCGCCGGTCCTGCACGACCTGCGGAGTCGGCCAGAGGATGGGACCGGCGGTGAAGCCCGCGGGGAGCTGCCACTGCAGCGAGGTCGGGTAGCCAGTGCCGGGATTGATCCAATAGGAGTGCCAGTGGTCGTCGTGGTTGAGCTTGAGGGCGACGTGGAAGGTCGAGCCCGGCTGGATCGAGGCCTGCGCGGAGACCAGCTCGGCCACGACCGCACCCTTGCGCACCGCGCCGGGTGCGGCCAGCAGCCAGGCGGGCAGCAGCAGGAGACCGAGGCACAGGGCGAGGCGGGGGAGCTTCATCGGGAGTGAGAGTATGGGGAGCGGGGTTTATTTCAAATGCCGTATTCGGGGGACTGAACAGAGTGATTTAACCACGAAGGGCGCGAAGGGACGCGAAGGGACGCGAAGAAAGAGAACCCGATCAAGCCAGTTTAGCCACTGATTACACGGATGAATCAGGGTCAGGACCAAGGCAGGGGATTTACAGGAGGACGCAGAGGGAGAGGCAACAAACAATGATCCCAATCTCTGTGACCTCTGCGGGCTGGCTCAGTCCGTGCGGGTCATTTTTCTCCCATGGACGGGGCGGCGGAATGATGATGGTGGTGCCCTTGGGTATTCGCGGACATCGGCCAGGCGAAACTCTTGAGCGCAATCTCGCGCGCCGTGTCCTCACCCTCCCGGATGGCGTAACAGCGATCCAGCTCCAGTCCGCGGATGACCTGGGTTTTCCCCGTCACCGGCCAGAAAATCTCCACGCGGGCGATGGCACTGGCCTGGCCGAGCCCGATCTCCTGGCGCAGTGGCGAACCGCCAAAGTTTGCGCCGGTGCCGACGACGCGGTGAATCTCGCGTTCCCCCGAGGTGGTCTCGGCAACCACCTTGATGCGGGCGCCAAACGCGGCACGATTCGTTTGCACGCCTTCCAGCCTGAGCTTCAGCCAATGGTTGCCGTGGCCGGGGTTGGCGAAAAGCTGGCTTGGGTAATGGTCGCCGGTGAGGGCGCCGCCGAGGTGGGAATAGATATCCTGGGTGCCGTCGTGGTTCATGTCGCCGAAGGCGATGCCGTGCCCCTTCTGCAACTGGCCGAATCCGCCGGAAGTGGTCACGTCCTGAAAACGCCGGCCTCCGTCATTGCGGAACATCCGGTTCGGGATGAGTGTGCCCAGGGCCGGATCACCCGTGCCGACATAGAAATCCAGCCAGCCGTCATTATCGAGGTCGCCGAAATTCGCGCCCATGGCGTGCAGGATCTTGTCCAGGCCGACCCGGGCGGTCACGTCGGCGAAGGTGCCGTCATGATTGTTGCGGAAAAGCCGGGCCCGCTCGGCCCGGGCCGGCGGCGAGCCGAGGTAATCGGCCAGGATGTCACCGGCATCCTGGATGCGATAGCCCGTGACGAGGATGTCGGACCAGCCGTCGTTGTCGTAGTCGAAAAACCAGCACGAAAAACTCCGGGCTTGTCCGGTGACGCCGGCGGCGGCCGCCACATCGGTGAAACGCCAGGGCACCTCCGGGGAATTGCCGGGGCCGGCCGGCCCGTCATTGCGCAGGAGGCGTTTCGGTCCGACCAGCGATGAAAGGTAGAGGTCGGGGCGCCCGTCATTGTTGAAGTCGCCGGTCACCACCGCCTTGATCCAGTCGACGATGGCGATCCCGCTGGCCGCCGCACATTCGGTGAAGGTGCCGTCGCCGTTGTTGCGAAAGAGCTCGCACGGGTCCACGGCGCCCGAGTCAGGCACCGATTCGTTGGCAATGAAAATATCGAGCCAGCCGTCGCCGTTGTAGTCGAACCACACCGCGGACTGCGTCGGATGATAACTCAGGAACCCGGCCTCCTCGGTCACGTCGGTGAAAGTATTGTTGCCGTCGTTGCGCAGGAGCGAATTGGGGTATCGTCCATTCTGGCCGAGCCACCCACCGCGCAGGACCAGCACGTCGATCAGGCCGTCGTTGTTGTAGTCGCCCTGGATGAGGTTGAGGCCGCCCGTCAGCCCGGTGAGTCCGGCCGAATCGGTTATCTCGGTGAACGTGGCGTCCCCGTTGTTATGAAAACAGCGCAGCTGGCTGTGCAGGCCCGACCCGGAGGTCATCACATCGAGCCACCCATCGTTGTCGAAATCGTCCATCACGACACCGCCAGACATCTCATCGACGGCGAGCCCGACGAAGCCGGCCACGTCGGGGAAACGCTTGATGTCGTACTCGGAGGCGAAGACCTCCGGCGGGATCCGCCATTGGGGCGGCACCCCGTCCGGATATTCGCCCAGGGTCATATAAGCGATGTTGTAGAGCCAGGCGGCGTACGGGGACGGACGCATCTCGAGGAGTTCCTCCAGGAACGCGACGGCCTTGCGCGATCCGCGCGTGAGCTGGTGGATCCCGCCGCCCTGGATGGGAAACAGGCAGGAATCGCCGTTGTGATTGGCGAGGCAATTTTCCTGCTCACCCATCCGCAGGCTGCAGATCGCCTTGTTGAGCAGGAGCAGGGGCGCCTCGCCGGGCTTCGGGGCCTGTCCGCTGTCCCGGAGCATGCGCTCGTATTTTTCAGTTTCAGCCAGGGCCTGTTCGGACTGGCCGTTGTTCAGCAGGGCCCCGGCATAGGGCAATTGGAGGGAAAGCAGCTCCGCCGGGGACGTTGTTGCCGAGATCCTGGCCTCGAAGAACTTCACGGCCTTGTCCGCAAAGAAGGGGATGGCCAGCGGATCAGCGTCGCGGTCGAGCGCTGCCAGCCGCTCAACCATGCGCTGCGTGCTGGCGGGCTGGGGCCGGGCCGGGGGATTGGTCGCAACGGGTGCGGCCGGCGCCGGCCCGGCCGCTTCGGCGAGAGCCGGGAGGCCGAGCAGGATGGCAAGCACCGCAGCGAGGGATTTTGAATTTTTCATGGGAAGGGCGAAGAGCCGGCGGGTCCAGGGCGCGGCCCGGGGTTTTGGGGACTATCGGGAGAGTGTAATGGTGGGGGAAGCCTTAACCACATCCTGCGTGGAGACGGTGCCATCCGGCCAGCGGACCGACAGCCGGCGCGGCGGGTTCGCATCCGGATAGCCGAAGAAACAGGCGGCGCTCGACTGTGTATAATGGCCGGAACCCGCGGCGACCTCGCAGGATTGTCTCATACCGTCGGCCAATTCGAGTTCGAGGCGCGAGCCGATGGCCGTGGGATTCCCCGCCGGACCGTGCAAAACGACGCGCAGCGACTGGCGGCCGGCCACACCGCGGTTGCGAAACGCCAGCGTGGTGTCGTTGTTGCGGGTCGCCACGAAATCGGGCCAGCCATCCTCGTCGAGGTCGAGGACGGCCAGGGCCTTGGCGTCGCCAGGCACGATCAATCCGCTTTCGAGCGGCGGAACCACTGTAAACCGTCCCTGCCCGTCACCGCGCAGCAACTGGCTGAGTCCGCCATCGGCGCGGCCGGCCACGGTGGGCGCGTAGGAGTTTTGCACGGCATAGATGTCAGCCAGCCCGTCCCCGTCGAAATCTCCCGCCACCATGCCCTGCAATGGCGCGATCTGCGCCATCGCGGGAAGGGGTTCAAAACGGTGGGTGCCGTCGGGTTGGCTGAGAAACACCCCGCTGCGCAGCTCCGTGGCGGCGAAGCGCCGGGCCGCCGCCAGCCGGGCGTCCCCGAGAATCTCGCCCAGGGTCGCGCGGGCATACGCGTCGTTGGTGGGGAACCGCCGGAGGATCGCGGGGATCTGGGCGCCCAGATCCTTGCGCGTGCGCCAGGGATACAGGCGGTCGCCTTCGTAATAGGCTTCGACCAGGCGCGGGCTGCCGCCGTCGGCGAACCGCCCGTGAAACAGCAGCGCGGGCCGCTCCGGAGCCGCATGGTAGGGCGTGTTCAGCCCGACGTTGCCGGCCACGAAATCGGGCCGGCCGTCGCCGTTGAAGTCGGCCGAGGCCAGCGAAGTCCACCAGCCCGTGCCGGCGCCCGCAAAGCCGGCCTTACCGGTCCAGTCCTCGAATCCGCGACCTGAATCGTTGTGGAAATATCTGACCTGACCCCACTCCAAGGCGAGGAGCAGGTCGGGCCAGCCGTCCGCATCCACGTCGCTCCACAAGGCGGCCGTCACCATTCCGACCTCGGACAATGCGGGGGCGAGCGCGGCGGTCGCATCGTCGAAGCGACCCCCTTGGTTGACGAGCAGGGCGCTTCGCGGCGACAGCGGATACTGGCCCGGCTGCACGCGGCCACCGAGGAAGACATCGAGGCGGCCGTCACGGTTGAAGTCCGCCGCCGCCAGCGCCCCGGCGCTTATCGGGAGGGGCGGAAGCGCGTTAGCGGGAGCAGGGTGCAGGGTGCCGTGTTCGTTGAAATATAGGCTTGGGTGGTAGTCGGCCGCTCCCGCCGGCCGATTCGTGCCGGCTTTGGTGAGCAGCACGTCCTGCGACCCGTCCCCGTCGGCGTCGAAGATGAGCACCGGACCGTTTTCCATGCGAGTCACGGGCGCCCTCAAGACCGCGTCCATCTGGGCATATTGATTCTGGGGGCCGGCCCGCAACACGCGGACCGGTTCGGCCGTCGAACCGCCCAGGATCACATCGTCCCGGCCATCGCCATCGAGATCGCCGACCGCCAGGGACGGACCGCGCCGGCTGAAGCGCGTTGGCATCAGCGGGGGCACGGACCCTTCCTGTCGCGCGGGCTCCCGGACGGTGAGCGCGAGCCGGGCCGTCTGGCTGACATCGGCAAACTGGCCCGCCGGCGGCGGGGCCGGCATCGTCGGTTTCGCCGGTTCGACGGGTTCGGTGATCGTGAAACGCCGGTCCACGGCCAGGTCGTTGAACGTCTGTGTTTGCCCGCCGGGCCACGTGATGGTGAGTTGCTTGATCACCGTGTCGGCGCCGAGGCCGAAATGCAGGACCGGTTCGCTGCTGGACATATAACCGCGCGCCAGGGTGAGCTGGCGGACCTGCACCCCGGCCGCACTCACGATCCGCACGGTCGCTCCCACGCCGAACCGGTTGGATTGCGTGCCCCGGAGGGCCACGATGATGCTGTGGCCGGTGGCGCAGTCGTTCCGGAGCATCGTCGCGCCCTTTTCAAAATTGGAGTAGACGAGATCGAGATCTCCGTCGCCGTCGAAATCCGCAAACGATGCACCGAAACTCACGCCGATCTCGTCCAGGCCCCAGGCCTTGCTCAGGTCCTCGAACCGCAGGCCCCCGAGGTTGCGGAAGCCAAGATTTGCCTCCGCCAGGATGGGGCTCGCCTGGGTAAGGCGCGCCTGTTCCGACGGATTCTCCGCCAGGATGATGCGGTCCCTCAGGTCGGCGCTTTGGTATTCGTGGTTCATCCCGTTGGTCACGTGCAGATCGAGGCGGCCGTCGTTGTCGAGGTCCTCCAGCCTCATTGACCAGGTCCAGTCAGTCGCCGCCAGCCCGGCCAGGAAGGCCGCCTCGAGGCAGCGGCCGGTCCCGGTGTTCAGGTAAAGGGCGTTGCGCGGATATTGCGGCGCCGTGCCGACCGGCTCGTCCCCGTCCTTGTTGACGGAGCGGGAGTACGCCATGCCGCGCTGGTCTTTCTCGTGGGTGGTGGCGGCCATGTCGCCCACCATGAGATCAACCAGACCGTCGTTGTTCACATCGCCCAGATCCACCCCCATCGACGAATACGGCGAGTGCGGCACGACCTGGTCGAGCACCTCGCTGAAAGTGCCGTCCCGCCGGTTCCGATACAACCGGTCGGGCCCGGCGAAATCGTTGGCCACATAGAGATCGGGCCAGCCGTCGTTGTCGTAATCCCACCAGACGGCGGAATGGGACAGGCTCTCGCCGGACATGCCGGCGCGTGCCGTCACATCCGTGAAGGTGCCATCGCCCTTGTTGCGCAGCAGGAAGCCGAGCTGGCCGTGGGGACGCTTGACGGCATCGAGCATGTTGGTCTGCACATAGACATCGAGCCAGCCGTCGCGGTCGTAGTCACAGAAGGCCCCCATGCCACAGGCGTCGGTCAGGGCCAGCCCGCGCACCGCGGCCTCCTCCTTGAAGGTGCCGTCGCGCTGGTTGATGTAGAGCAGATTGGGGGCGTTGAAGCGGGACATGTACAGATCGAGCCAGCCGTCGTTGTCGACATCCGCAAAGGTGACGCCCTGCCGCCAGGGTTCGGTGGATGACGCCCCGGTTCCCTGGCCCACCAAGTCCTTCGCCCAGGCGACACCCCTGGCCCAGACGCCGGCGTCTTTGTCCCGCAAGCCCGCTTTTTCCGTGACGTCCTCGAACTTCCACCGGCCGAGGTTGCGGAACAGCCAGCAGCCCTCGGTCTTGCCGATGACGAGCAGATCCGGCCGGCCATCGTTGTCGAAATCGCCCGTCGCCACGCCCGTCCCGATGGAGCCGAGGGCGAATTCCCGGTCATACTCGCGCCACATCGCGGGATCGGCGTAGGGGTTCCTCGTGACCACGCCCGTCTGTTCCGGCGCCAGCAGGGCGAACATCGCCGGCCCGGACGAATCCGCACGCCGCTCCAACGGAGATTCGACCAGGCCGGGCCCGGCGGCGAACAGCTGAATGCTGGGAGCGAGGAACCAGGCCCAAAAGCGTCTTCGCCCATCGCGCGCGGAAACCGCGCGACCGGATCGCACACGTGGAAGCATCGGCCGGAGGTAACGATTTTAGTGATTTCGAGTCAAGGTTGAGCCGCGGCATGTGGGGCGGGCGCGCCCTGCTGCTTGGGCGGTTTGCTGCGAAAAGGTCAGCCCCGGTTCTGTCCGGCGGTGATGTGAGCGAAGAGCAGGGACCAGAAGCAAAGCGCCAGGTTGAACAGCGGCATCTGCAGCGGCGAGGGCAGGGCATAGACGCAGCTCACCACGGGGATCCAGATGAACCACATCGTCAGCAGCACGGGCAGCACGCG
>JANMTJ010000290.1:0-1853 GCA_031390295.1 Oleiharenicola sp. | reverse complement strand
ATGATCCACCAGACCTTGTTCTCCCGGGCAAAGGCCCAGAGTTCGCGCAGGAAGCGGGCAAGATTTTTGAGGGCGCGCATGGTTCAGTCGGGGGCGAAGGTGCGGGGAGATGAAACGGTGGCGAGGCTGGCAGGAACATTGCGCTTCTCCAGAAAATAGGGCCCGAGCGCAAGGCAGTCCATTTCGGTGGCGAGAAAACCTTCGATGGCGTCGCGGGGATGACCGACCGGCGGTTCGCCGCGTACATTGAAGGAGGTGTTCACCAGCACGGGACAGCCCGTGCGTTCGGCGAAGGTGGCGAGCAGGGCGTGCAGCTTCGGATTGTCCGTGCGATCCACGGTCTGTACCCGGGCCGAGTAATCGACATGGGTGACGGCCGGAATGACGGAACGCGCGGTGCCCAACCGCGCCTGCCAGTCGCCGGCTTCCGTGACCGGCAGACGCCGGGCGGGTGCGACCGGCGCAGTCAACAGCATGTAGGGTGAGGGGACGGCCAGGTCGAACCAGGCGTCCGCCTGTTCGGCCAGAACCACGGGGGCGAAGGGTCGGAAGGATTCGCGGAACTTGATTTTCAGGTTGAGCCGGCGCTGCATCTCGGGCGAGCGGGCGTCGGCGAGGATCGAGCGGGCGCCAAGCGCCCGGGGCCCGAATTCGGCCCGGCCCTGAAAGTACCCGACCACCTCGCCCGCGACGAGCCGGTCGGTCAGGCGGACGTTGAGCCCGGTGACGCCCAGTTTTTCGGCGGTCAGCCCGCGCGCGGCGATCGCGGCGGCGATTTCGGTGTCGGAATACTCGGGCCCGAGGAAGGCGCCGCGCATAGCATCACCGATGCCGGAAATCTGCCGGGGTGACTTTTCATGTAAATGATGGAAGGACAATGCCGCGCCGAGCGCGCCGCCCGCATCACCGGCGGCGGGCTGGACCCAGATGTTTCGGAACGGGCCCTCGCGCAGCAACCGCGCGTTGGCCACGCAATTGAGCGCCACGCCGCCGGCGAGGCAGAGATTTTCCTCGCCGGTCAGATCGTGCAGGGTGCGGGCGAGGCGCAGGACGATTTCCTCCGTGACCTGCTGGATGGAGGCGGCGAGATCGCAGTGGTGCTGCGTCATCGGGTTGTCAGGCCGGCGTGGCGGGCCGAACAAGGTCGCGAAGCGATCGCTGGTCATCGCCTGCCCCTCGAGAAAGCCAAAATAATCCAACGCAAGGCGGAAGGAACCGTCTGGTTTGAGGTCGAGGAGATGCTCCTGAATTTTTCCGGCGAAACGCGGCGTGCCGTACGGGGCGAGGCCCATGAGCTTGTATTCGCCGGAGTTGACGCGGAAGCCGGCGTGGTGCGTGAAGGCCGAGTACAGAAGGCCCAGCGAGTGGGGGAAGCGCTGCTCACGGAGCAACTCCAACCGGTTGTCCTCGCCGCGGGCCAGGGCGGTGGTGGTCCATTCGCCCACGCCGTCGAGCGTGAGGATGGCCGCGCGGCCGAAGGGCGACGGAAAAAAGGCGCTGGCGGCATGCGCCTCGTGGTGGCCGGAAAAATATAACGGCACAGGACCACAGCCGAGGGCGACCAACTCGTCCTCGATCACGCCGGGCAGCCAGAGCTTGTGTTGCAGCCAGTCGGGCATGGCGGCGGCGAAAGCCCGGAAGCCGCGCGGGGCCACGGCGAGGGCCGTGCTGAGGATGCGCTCGAACTTCAACAGCGGTTTCTCGTAATAGACGACGGCCTCAACCGGCCCGTGCGCCTGCGCGAGGCACCAAGCGGCGGCGTGGCGGGGGAAGGAAGCATCGTGCTTCCGCCGTGAGAAGCGTTCCTCCTGGGCCGCGGCGATGATGACGCCATCCTCGAGGAGCACGGCAGC
>JANMTJ010000249.1:0-4818 GCA_031390295.1 Oleiharenicola sp. | reverse complement strand
CCATGTCTGGCGCGAACTCGTGCGCGACCGGACCGTACTGCTCAACCACCGTTTCCGGACCAACCAAAGGCCTGATCGCCATGCGACAAGCACTCCAGTCCAGCTCCCGCGCCCTGCAGGTTTTCCGTTCACGGACCACTGCCGGGCCGGAATGAAGAGCATCCTCGATTTTGCCCGGGCGCACCGGGAAGCCCGGCCAATCGTCATGGTCACGGCGTATGACGCCGCCATGGCGCGGATCGTGGCGGCCTCGACCGCTGATGCCATTCTCGTGGGCGACAGTGCCGCGATGGTCGTGCACGGGCTGCCCTCGACTGTTCATGCCACGCTGGAAATGATGGTACTGCACACCGCCGCCGTGCATCGGGGTGCGCCGGAGGCCATGGTGATCAGCGATATGCCGTTCACGACCTTTCGCCGTGGAACCGGCGAGGCCGTGCGCGCCGCCGGGGCGCTCATGCAGGCGGGCGCGACGGCCGTGAAACTCGAAGGTGTGGCGGGACACGAGGATGTCGTACAACACTTGGTCGGCAGCGGGATCCCCGTGATGGGCCACCTGGGGCTCACGCCACAGTCCGTGCACCAGCTCGGCGGCTACCGGCTGCAGGGCCGGTCGGAGGCCGAGGCCGTGCGGCTGCTGGCGGACGCGCGCCGGCTGGAGGAGCTCGGGGCTTTTGCCCTTGTGCTGGAATGCGTACCCGCGGCGCTGGCCGGGGCAATCACCCGGAGCCTGTCCATCCCGACGATTGGCATCGGGGCCGGTGCGGAAACCTCGGGTCAGATTCTGGTGTTGAACGACCTGCTGGGCCTGGATGCGGCCTTCCGGCCGAAGTTCAGCCGGCGTTACCTCGACGGCCACGGCGAGGTGCTCGCGGCGATCAATACCTATGCCGGGGACGTGCGCGGGGCGCGCTTCCCGGCGCAGGCGGAGGTGCTGGCATGAAAGTCTGGTCCAATCTGGCGGACTGGCGCGCTCTGCGCGGTGGGACGGAGCTGGCCGGCCGCTCGATCGGCCTGGTGCCGACGATGGGGGCGCTCCACGCCGGGCACCGTGCGCTGCTGGCCCGGGCGCGCGCCGACAACGACTGCGTGGTCCTGAGCATCTTCGTCAATCCCACGCAGTTCAACGACCCGGCCGACCTCGCGCAGTATCCGCGCACCTTGGAAGCGGATCTGGCGGTCGCGGCCGGTCTCACCGACCACGTCATTGTGCCTGCGTCGGAGGAACTCTACCCGGACAACTACACGTATCGGGTGAGCGAGGATTCCCTCAGCCGCCGGCTCGAGGGGGCCCACCGGCCGGGGCATTTCGACGGGGTGCTGACCGTCGTGTTGAAGCTGCTCAACGTCGTGCAGCCGGTGCGCGCGTATTTCGGTGAGAAGGACTGGCAGCAGCTCCGGCTGGTGGAGGGCATGGCGCGGGCCCTCTTTCTGCCCGTGGAGATCATCGCCTGTCCGACCGAGCGCGAATCCGACGGCCTTGCCCTCAGCTCGCGCAACCGACGACTGTCGCGCGCCGCCCGCGGGCGGGTGGCAAAGTTTCCGCACATCCTGCGCTCCGCCTCGACGGCGGCCACCGCGACCGCGACCCTCCGGGCCTCGGGCTTTGAGGTGGACTATGTGGCGGATGAAAGCGGGGTGCGCCTCGGCGCGATCCGCATCGAAAACGTGAGGCTGATCGACAATGTCCGGCTCTAACCTCCTCTTTGTCTTCACCGGTTCGATCGCGGGCTACAAGGCGTGCGAGGCGGTTTCACGCCTGGTGCAGCACGGCCACCGGGTGCGCTGCGCGGCCACGGCCGCGGCCTTGAAATTCATCGGCCCCGCGACGCTGGAGGGCCTGACGGGTTCGCCGGTCTTGAGCGATCTGTTCGAAAACCGCCGGGCGCTCGACCACATCAACCTGACGCGCTGGGCCGACGCGGTAATCGTGTGCCCGGCCACGGCCAATACGATCAACCGCCTCGCGGCCGGACTGGCGGACGACCTGCCCGGGGCGCTGTTCCTCGCGCATGACCGCCGAAAGCCCTGGCTGGTCGCCCCGGCCATGAACCCGGCGATGTGGGCCCATCCAGCGACCGTTGCCGCCGTGGCCAAACTTCAATCCTGGGGCGTGCGCTTTGTCCCCGTGGGCGAGGGCCGCACCGCGTGCGGTGAGACCGGCGAAGGCCGGCTGGCAGAGCCGGACCTGATTGTGGCGACGGTTGAGGCAGCGCTGGCCCGACCCGCCCGGAAGCTGTGTGTGCTGGTGACCGCCGGCGGCACGGCCGAACCGGTTGATGGGGTACGCGTGCTCACGAACACCAGCACGGGGACCACCGGAGCGGGCATTGCCACACATCTGGCGCGGGCCGGCCACGACGTGGTGCTGTTGCGGGCGCAAAACGCCGTGCCGGCTGACGGCCCCTGCCGCGAGGAAACCTTTGTCACCTTTTCCGACCTCGAATCTGCCCTGGAACGGCTGCTCGGGTCGGACCGGTTCGACGCGGTGATCCACGCCGCCGCGGTCAGCGATTACGCGGTGGAAGCAATACTGGGCCTGGCCGGCAAAGAGGCGAAGATCGCATCCGGGGGTGCGCCGCTGCTCCGGTTGCGCCCGAACCCCAGGCTCGTGGACGGATTGCGCCAGCTCAGTGGCCGGCCGCTCACCGTGGTTGCCTTCAAGCTCACGCACGGGGCGGACCCCGCCCAGGCTGAGTCGGCGGTGCACCGGCTCTTCGCGCACTCCGGGGCCGATTACGTGGTCCACAACGACCTCGGGGCCCGCCAGCCCGGTGGCGCTTTCCCGGCCGTTATTTTTTACCCTGACGGGACCGCCGCTGCGCACTGCCCGGACCGACGGGCCCTGGCCGTGGCTCTCGAACAACTGCTCACCGCCGATACCGACACCAACTGACCAAGTCCCATGCTCCTCACCCTCGATGTCGGCAATTCCCAGATCCACGGCGGCGTGTTCGACGGCGACACGCTGCGCCTCCAGTTCCGCAAGACCACGCAGCCCATCGGCTCGTCCGACGAACTGGGCGTGTACCTTCGCTCCGTGCTGCGGGAGAACATGATAGACCCTGCCCGCGTGGAGCGTGTCGCGATCTGCTCCGTCGTGCCCCCGGTGGCCTACCCGCTGCGCGCGGCGTGCGTGAAGTATTTCAACTGCGAGCCTTTCGTACTGCAGGCCGGGGTGAAGACGGGCCTGAAGATCCGTTACCGGAACCCGGCCGAGGTCGGCGCCGACCGCGTGGCCTGCGCCATCGCCGCGGCGCAGCGGCATCCGCAGCGGGATGTGCTGGTGGTGGATTGCGGCACGGCCACGACGGTGGAGGTGATCACGGCCACCGGCGATTACCTTGGCGGGGCGATCATGCCCGGCGTGGGGATTTCCGCTGAAATGCTGGCCAGCCGCACCGCCAAGCTGCCGCGGGTGGAGATCGCGCGGCCGGAATTCGCGCTTGGTCGCACATCGGCGGAAAGCATCCAATCGGGACTTTATCACGGGCAGGTCGGCGCGATCCGGAACCTGCTCGCCCTGCTCACCGCCGAGGCCTTCAGCGGCCAGCGGCCGCAGGCGATCGGGACGGGCGGGTTCGCCCGGATGTTCGAGGCCGAGGGGCTCTTCGACGAGATCGTGCCGGAGCTCGTCCTGTTCGGGCTGAAGCACGCGGAACACCTCAACCGCGACCCGGATAAAAAATGACCACACCATGCGCCTGACTTTGCTGAAATCGAAACTGCACCGCGCGACCGTCACCGCGGCAGATTTGAACTACGAGGGTTCGGTGGCCATCGCGCCCGAGCTCCGGCGCGCGGCCGGCCTGCTGCTGCATGAGCGCGTGGAGATCTACAACTGCAACAACGGCGAACGGTTCGCGACCTACGTCATCGGCGGACGCAAGCAGGGCGAGATCATGGTCAACGGGGCGGCGGCCCGGCTGGTGCAGCCGGGCGACGAGGTCATCATCGCGGCCTATGCCGTATTCGAGCCGGCGGAGGCCGCCCGGCACCGGCCCGTCGTCGTCTTGCTCGACAAACGGAACCGCCCGAAGCGGAAGCGCTGAGCGGCCACTCTGGCCCGGGGGTGGGACAAGCCGGTCACGGATTGGCGCAGGGAAATGCGCTGGCGAGGTGGTCTCAGAGGGGATTCAAGCGCCGCGAGTTGGAACATGGGCTGCAGGGGGATGTTAATCCTTTAACCATGAATCCCGAGAAAATGACTGTCATGTCGCGCCAGGCCGTGTCGGAGGCGCAGAACGAGGCGCGCCGCCGCTCGCACAACGAGGTGGAGACGTGGCACCTGCTGGCCGCCCTGCTCGCCCAAGAGGACGGCATCGTGCCCTCGCTGGTCGAGAAACTCGGCCTGACCGTCAGCGCCCTGCAGCTGGCCGCCAATCGCGAGCTGGAGCGCATGCCCAAGGTCTCGGGTGCGGTGGATGTCTCCAAGATTTACGTCACCCAGGCGCTCAATGCGGTGCTGACCAAGGCCGAGGAAGAGGCCGGGAAACTCACGGATGAGTTCATGAGCGTCGAGCACCTGTTCCTCGCCCTGCTCGCCGTGGGCGAGCCCGCGGCGCTGAAAAAGTATTTCGCCAGCTTCAACCTCGACCGCGCCAAGGTGCTCAAGGAACTGCAGAAGATGCGTGGCAGCCAGCGCGTCACCTCCGACAACCCCGAGACCACCTATAATTCCCTCGAGAAATACGGCATCGACCTCGTCGCGCAGGCCCGCAAGGGGAAGATCGATCCGGTCATCGGCCGCGATGCCGAGATCCGCCGCGCCATCCGCATCCTTTCGCGCAAGACCAAGAACAACCCCGTGCTCATCGG
>JANMTJ010000208.1:0-9541 GCA_031390295.1 Oleiharenicola sp. | reverse complement strand
GCCCCGATGTCCTCGATGAACTGCTCGGTGAAGGCGCTGATGGAGAAGGGCAGATCCTTGATCGGGGTGTCGATGCGCGTGGCGGAGACCGAGTTGGCAGCCCGGTAACCCTTGTCCATGCTGGTGGAGACGGTGAACGTGGGCAGCACCACCGTCTCGGGGACGGAGGCCGGCGGAGTGGTCTGGCCGGCGGCCCGGAGCGCGAGCAGGACCAGGCAGCAGCCAGCTGTCCGGGCTCGCGCGATTACGACAGGATAACGAGTAGTCATACGCTTGGGGGTTGGGGGTTAATTGACTAATAATTATAAACCATTACGGAGTTCAAGTATTTTATCTCTGTAATATTGGTTATTTTTATAATCTTTGGGATATTACCTTCCGGCGGTGCGGGTTGACTTAACCATGTAAGCACCGCCAAGCTTTCCCCGGCCGGCGCCCGGGATTGGCTGATGCCGGCCTCCCCGGAAATGACCCCGCTGAACCCCCGCTTGCTTCCCCTCCTCACCTGCCTGCTGCTCGCCGCAGGCGCCCCGTTGGTTTCCGCCGCGGATTTGCCGGCTGCCACCGACCCGGAAAGCCCCGCCGCCAAGGAACAGCGCCTCGCTTGGTTCCGCCACGACAAATACGGCCTCTTCATCCACTGGGGTCTCTACGCCATCCCCGCCGGCTACTGGAAGGGCCAGCGCTCGCCGGGTATCGGCGAGTGGATCATGAACCGGATGAAGATTCCCGTTACCGAATACGGGCAGCTCGCCGCACGGTTCAATCCGGTGAAATTCGACGCCGACGCCTGGGCCCAGCTCGCCGTGGACGCCGGCATGAAATACGTCGTCATCACCTCGAAACACCACGATGGCTTCGCCCTCTTCAAATCCGCCGCCAGCCCCTACAACGTCGTGGACGCCACGCCGTTCCGGCGCGACATCATCAAGGAACTCGCCGCCGCCTGCGCGCGGCGCGGCCTGCGCTTCGGCGTCTACTACTCGCAGGCGCAGGACTGGCACGAGCCGGGCGGCGCCGGCAACGAATGGGACTTCGGTCCCGATGTGGCGAAGGACAAAAACGGCGCGTACGACCGGTATCTCCGCGAAAAGGCCGAGCCCCAAGTGCGCGAGTTGCTCACCAACTACGGCCCCATCTGCCTCGTCTGGTTCGACACCCCGCGCCTGATGACGCCCGAGCGCGGCAAACGCTTCACCGACATCGTGCGCACGCTCCAGCCCGGCTGCCTGATTGACGGCCGGCTCGGCGCCGTGGGCGACTATGCGAGCACGGGCGACAACGTCATTCCCAGCAATTTCCGCGACGATGCGTGGGAGACCCCCGCGACCATTAACCACACCTGGGGCTACCGCACGGACGACAACGACTGGAAGCGGCCCGGCGAGATCATCTTCAAGCTGATGGACATCGCCAGCAAGGGCGGCAACTACCTGCTCAACGTCGGCCCGATGGCCGACGGAATCATTCCCGAACGCAGTGCCGAACATCTTCGCACGGTCGGCGAATGGCTGCGGCGCAATGGCGAGGCCGTCTACGGCACCACCCGCACCCCTTTCGGCGAGGAACTCGGCGGCTGGATCGGGGGCCGGCTGGATCGGGCCGGCAAACCCGTCTGGGGCGAGCGCAACGACCTCCGCGTGACCGCCCGACCCGGCAAGCTCTACTTCACCGCCTTCCCGGAATGGCCCCGGACCGGCCTCGACGTCCCGGTGATCAAGAACAAGGTGCTGCGCGCCTATCACCTCGATGATGCCGCAAAAACTCCGCTCGAGATGAAGGCCAACCCCGACGGCACGGTGAATTTTGCAATTCCCCGCCCCGCGCGGCAGAGCCTGCCAGTGGTGGTGTGCGTCGAATACGAGGGCGACCGCATCGAGCGCTGACCGGCCCGGCGCCCTTACGGTTTGACGGTGCGCAGCGTCCGGCCCGGATTCCAGATGCCCTCGATCATGACGGTGTGGGCCTGCGCGGGCAGGCCGCGCTCATTGCGCTCGAGCATGCTGATGAGGGTGTCCATCCCGGTCGCGCCGATCAGCGCGCCGTTCTGCCAGATCCCGCTGCTGGCGTGATCGGGTTGCGGGCAGGCCAGCGAGGCCAGGCCAAGGTCCTGCGGGATGCGCCGGCCGAGCCGTCTGAGGTGCGGCTGCAACACATCGGCCGAGGGCGACACCACCACATCCGGTTCCTCGCGCTTGAGCCAGGCGGCCACCGCCGTGAGGTCGTCCCACTGTTCCAGCAGCAGGGTCTGGACCGGCTTCAGTCCGTCGAGCAGGTGCCGGCCGACCAGCAGGCCGCCATCCCAGCGACCGTGAAACCGCTCGCGGTGGCTGCGCAGGATCACGAGGCCGGGCCGCCGGTAACCCAACCGGTGGCATTCGCGCACCACTTGCAGCGCGGAAAAATAATGGTCGTTGCACACCGTGGTGATGTTCAGCGCCGGCAGGGGCACGCCGAGCCGGACGGCGGCGAAGTATTCCCACTTCAACGTCGGGACCGGCGCGCCGTAGGCCAGCGGACCCAGCAGCAGCCCGTGGATCCCCCGCGCATGCAGCATCCCGCTGAAACGCTCCCCCGACATGCCGTCCTGGTGCAGCCAGAATTCCTGCGCCCGGTAACCGCGCAGGGTGGCGCGCTCCTCCGCGCCCTCCCGCATGAGCCGGACCGTCGGCGGGGAGGTGCGGCGCCACGCGCTGGCGCTGTCGAGGCCGTTCACCAGCGCGATCACTGGCATCTCCCGGTGCGCGCGGCCCTGCCGGCGGACGCGCATGAGGGCGGACACATAGGGATTCGGCCGGTAGCCCAGGCGGTTCGCCACGGCCTGGATGCGCTCCCGCGTCGTGGCGGGTATCCGGGGGTTGTTCGCCAGGCACATGGAGACGGTGGCCTGCGTCACACCGGCCGACGCCGCGATTGATTTCATCGTCACCAGGCTGCTCATGGCGTTTAAGGATATAAGTATCTGTGGGCTTCAGTCCCGTTTCGGCCAAGCGAATAATTCCCGCACCCCGATGAATCCGGCGCCCCCCGCCCGGACCTCATCCCCAACCCCACCCCACGCCCCCCCATGACCGCATTGAACCGCCAGCCCGCTGGCCAGTTCGTGTGGTGTCTAGCGCTCTGCGCTACCACCGCGCTCGCCCAGACCCGCGCCCCCAGCAAGTCCGAGGACGTCGTCGTCCTCTCCCCGTTCGAAATCCGCTCCGACGAGAATCGCGGCTACGTCGCGGCCGAAACCATGACCGGCTCGCGCGTCGCCACCCAGATCAAGGACCTGCCCTACACCGTCAACGTCATCACCAGCGAGTTCTTCGAGGACTTTGGCTTGTTCCAGCTGGACGACACGCTGACCCAGGTCGGCGGCATGACCGGCCTTGACATCGGCGGCGGCTTCAACCTCCGCGGCTTCAGCTCCACCTCGCAGCTGCGCGACGGCTTCTACCGCCTCGGCCGTTACGGCCAGACCAACATCGACCGCCTTGAGATCATCAAGGGGCCCAACGCCGGCATTTACGGCCGCACGTCGCCGGGCGGCATGGTCAACATGATCTCCAAGGCCCCGCGGAAGAATGACGCGCAAAGCCTGACCGTCCGCTACGGCAGTTTTGACACCAGCCAGGGCACGCTGGAGGCCACCGGCACCCTGTTCTCCCCGGGCACCTCCTACATTCTCATCCTCAGCCAGTTCAACCGGGCGGCCGACATGGACTGGTTCCACCTCCGCGAAAACCAGGGCTTCCTGGCCGTGAAGCATGACTTTGCCAACGGCGCCCACCTGCTGGTCTCCGCCGAGTATTTCATGCAGTATCGGAACGCCCCGCAATCCGCCGCGCCCCTCATCACGGACCTGATGGGCACCGCCACGAATACGGACGACCAGGCGATCGGCTACGCCATGAACCTGGTCAAAAGCAACGCCTTCGGGCCCCACAGCGAACTGTTCCGTGGCTCCAACACCGCTTACCTCTCCTACGATCAGAAACTGAACGACGTCTTCAGCATCCGTCTCGGTGGCCAGGTCTTTGCGGCCAACCGCTGGGACTACAACCAGAACACCGGCTTTGGCGCCGTGACCATCAACAGCCCCACCGCCTCGGCCAACCTCACCTCCACCCGCGGGGCCACGCCCAACCGCGGCCTGATCTTCGAGGATGGCGGCGGCCTGCAATTCGACACCGTGGCCCAGTACCAGCTTTGGTCGGGCGCGGTGACGAACAAGACGCTCGTGACGATCGACGTGAACGACTACTATCGCTTCGACCCCACCCGCAACAGCAATGCCACCGCCGCGATCGCGTCCTGGACCGCCGCCGGCTCCGGCCGCGTGGTGGCGCTCAATTCCGATTACACCCCCAAGGCCCCCCTGGCCTATTTCTCCACCAGCCTGGCCGATGGCGGCCAGGGCGCGCTGACCCGTTACACCCGGCGCCGCGCCACGGTGGTCGGCGGAATGTTCCGCCAGGAATCGCACCTCATGAACGACACGCTCCTGGCCTATTTCGGCGCCCGCTACGACAAGGTGAGGTTCAGCGAGCTCGACTATCTCACCACGATCAACGGGGTCGTCCCCACGCTGGCGACGCCGAACATCGTCAAGCGGACCGTCACACAGACCAAGCCGAACTTCGGCGCACTCTACAAGGTGAGGGACAACTTCCGGGTCTACGCCAACTACAGCGAAAGCTACTTCATCAACCAGACCGACAATCCCGCCGACATCGCCAACCCGCTCTACCAGCCGGAGACCGCCAAGGGTTTCGACTACGGCATCAAGGGCTCCCTGCTGAACGACCGCCTGAACTACACGATCGGCGCCTATCACATCCGCCGTTTCAACGTGCGTGTCACCGACTCGGTCGAGACTCCCGCCGGCTCCGGCACCTTTGTCGACGTCATCCGCCCCGACGGTGACCAGAAGGACACCGGCTGGGAGGCCGATGTGAACTGGACCATCGACCGCAGCTGGTCCACCGGACTTAGCTTCGGCCATGTTAAGGCGATCTACACCGATTTCGGCTCGAAGAACCCCCAGGCCATCGGCCGCAAGGTGCAGAACATTTCACCCGAAAACGGCGGGGCCTACCTCAAGTTCAGCGGCTCCGAAGGCCGGTTGCTGGGCTTCTCGGCCAACGTCGGCGTCACCTATGTGGCGGAGACCCCCGTGGAAAGCCCCACCGCGGGCGACACCGTCAGCGTCATCTCTGGCGTGCCCACCGTGACACGCACGACCAACCAGTGGAGGCTCACAATTCCCGCCTTCACGCTTTGGAATCTGGGCGTTACCTACAACTGGAAGCAGGACGCCAACGTCAGCCACACCCTGCGCCTGAACGTGAACAATGTCTTCAACAGGGATTACCTGAAGGTGAACAGGAACATCGGTGATCCGCGCGGCGTCTTCCTGAGCTATACGGTCGGGTTCTCCGACCTGTTGTCGCACTGATCCGGACCCTGTTGCTTCGACCCGTCGGGCCCCGGCCTGGCGGGTTTTTATCGCCCGGATACTGTTCGCTTTCTTGCATGTCCCGTGCCGTGACCATCCTCACCGCCCTCACCGCCCGGGAAATGGGTGATTTCCTGCCCGAGCCCCTGCTGGGCGGCCTCCGGGGCCTGGCGGGTGGGTTCGTTCATCTCGACACCGAAACCGTGGCGGCGGCGGATTATCACCGCGCGCTCATGCAGCATGACCCCGAGGTGTTGCTCACCTGTTGGAAAACCCCGCCGCTGCCCGCCCGGCTGCCGCCCGCCTTGCGCTACGTCTGCCACCTGTCGGGCTCCGTCAGGAATTTAATCACCCGCCGGCAGATCGAGGAGGGCCTGCTGGTTTCCAACTGGGGCGGCTCCATCAGCCGCATCGTCGCCGAGTGGGCGCTGTTTCACATCATCGCCTGCCTGCGCCGGACCACCCACTGGACCATCGAGCTGCACCTCGCGGGCGGCTGGAAGGACGACCACTCGGAAACGGCCTCACTCTTCGGCCGCCGCGTCGGGCTGCATGGATTCGGCCGGGTCGCCCGCGAGCTTGTCTCCCTCCTCCGGCCCTTTGGCTGTCACCTTTCCGCCTTCGCCCCCGATATGGATGCCGCCGCCGAGGCCCGCCACGATGTCCGGCGCGCCGCCTCCCTCGAGGCCCTGTTTGACGACAACGATATCATTGTTGAGCTCGCTCCCCTCATTCCTGGGACCACCGGCATCGTCACCGAACGACTGCTGCGTCTCATCCGGCCCGGTGGGGTCTTTGTCAATGTCGGCCGCGGCGCCGTGGTGGACGAGACCGCCCTCCTGCGGGTCGCGCAGGAAGGCCGGATCCTCATCGGGCTCGACGTGTTCGCCGAAGAGCCGCTCCCGGCGAACTCGGGCTTCCGCGGCCTGCGCAATGTCACCCTCACCCCGCACCTCGCTGGCCCCACCACCGAGCGGCGGCGCGACGCCGGCGACTTTGCCCTGGCCAACCTGCGGGCCTATGCCTCGGGCCAGCCCCTCCAGGCGTTGATCACCCCGGAGGTGTACGATGCATCCACCTGAGGGTTTGATGTAGGGCGGTATCTCCGAATGCCGCCAAAAATCAAGGCGGGCTCCATATTTTACGCCGCCTCCTTCACGCTCGCCCCTGTTTGCGGCAATTGACACCCGGTCGGACTATTTCGTTGACAGCTATAATTAGCCTGTTTTTGTCCGACAGAGAAATATGCCCGCCGCCCCCAAGTTCGACTTCTCCGTGCTGCGCACCCTCCGCGATCAACACGGGTTGACCTTGGCCGCCCTTTCCGAGGTCTCGGACGTCTCGGTCGGCGTGATCTCCAAGCTCGAGCGCAACCAGCAGTCGGCCGAGCTCGACACCCTCTACCGCCTCGCCCGCGCCTTCGGTCTCAGCGCCACCGACCTGCTGGCCATGTGCGAGTCTGATCTGGCGCACCGCACCACGGAAAAAACCTACCGCTCCGGCGACTTCAAGTTCCGCCAGGTCAAATACGCCAACGTCGTCGCCCATCTCGGCTCCGCCCCCCGGGGCGCCCGCGTCAATCGCCCCGAGATCCACCATGACGACACCGAGGTCTGCTGGGTCACTGCCGGCCGCATCCGTCTCACCCTGCCGCACGAGACCGTCGAGCTCGGCGCCGGCGAGAGCATCCAATTCGACGCCATCCAGCAGCACTCCTACGAATCCCTGGCTGAGTCCGAGTTCGTGATCCTCCATCTCCGCAAAGACAAACGCTACTGACACCTAAATCATTCTCATTCTCTTACTCCTGATCTTTCTCTCGAGATTATGAGAATGAGCAGGAGAACGAGAAAGATTTCTCCCTTCTTCCGCCCCATGAAAATCGACGACCAACTGAAAGCCGCCGCCCTCACGCCCGCTCTCCAGAAGTTCTGGGAACTCTCCGGCCGGAAGATCGACCTCATCTTCAAGGAATACGATCCGGCGCAGGGGTCGCCCGTCCTCACCGTCGGCGGCAAATATACCGCCCGCGGCTGGACCGAGTGGACGGAGGGCTTCAACTTTGGCTCCGCCTTCCTCCAGTTCGACGCCACCGGTGAGCAGCGCTTCGCCGACTCCGCGCGGAAATTCACCGTCGAGCGCATGGCCTCGCACGTCTCACACACCGGCGTGCATGACCACGGCTTCAACAATCTCAGCACCTACGGCAACTGGCTCCGCCTCCAGCGCGAGGGAAAACTTCCCGCCGACCAGGTCGAGTTCTGCGCGCTCGCGCTCAAGGTCTCCGGCGCCGTCCAGGCCGCCCGCTGGTCCAGGATCCACGGCGGCGGCGGATACCTCTACTCCTTCAACGGCCCGCACTCCCTCTTCGTCGACACCATCCGCTCCTGCCGCAGCCTCATGGTCGCGCACCAGCTCGGCCACCGGCTCATGGGTGAGAACGATGTCGCCCACTCGCTGCTCGAGCGCGCCCTCCAGCACATCGAGGCCACGGCGAGATATTCCATCTATTACGGGGAAGGCCGGGATGGTTACGATGAACCGGGGCGCACCGCGCACGAATCCATCTTCAATCCCAACAACGGCCTCTTCCGCTGCCCCAATTCCCAGCAGGGCTTCTCCGGTTTCACCACGTGGACCCGCGGCCTGTCCTGGGCCATGGTCGGTTTCGCCGAGGAACTCGAGTTCCTCTCGACCGTCTCCGATGCCGACCTCGCGCCGCTCGGTGGCCGCGCCAAGTGGGAGGCCGTCCTCCTCAAGGCCGCCCGCGCCACCTGCGACTGGTTCATCGCCCACACCGCCCTCGACGGCATCCCCTACTGGGACGGCGGAGCACCTAATCTGCACCGGCTCGGCGACTGGCGCGCGCGCAACGCCGAACCCTGCAACGACCACGAGCCCGTGGACAGCTCAGCTGCCGCCATCGGTGCACAGGGCCTGCTCCGCCTCGGCCGCCACCTCGGCGAAACCACACCTGACGGAAAAAAATACTGGCAGGCCGGTCTCACCACGATGCGCACGCTCCTCAGCGACTCCTACCTCGGCATCGACCCGAAGCACCAGGGCCTCCTCCTCCACACGATTTATCACCGCCCGAACGGCTGGGACTACATCCCGCCGGGCCGCAAGGTCCCGTGCGGCGAGGCCTGCATGTGGGGCGACTACCACCTCCGCGAAGCCGCCCTCCTCCTCCAGCGCATCCTCGAGAACAAGCCGTATTACACCTTCTTCGGTTGTTTGAAGTGAGGGTAAACCGCGAAGAACGCGAAGTTACGCGAAGAAATACAAAATCAGCCCGTGCGCCGCTCCACGTCATTGACCCCGGTATTCACCTTCGCGCCTCTTGGCGCCCTTCGTGGTTAACCTCTTCTGCCTCTATCCGTGCAATCCGTGGTTAAAATATGAATCCCGCCTCCCTCGACAAACTCTGCATCCACACGATCACCACCAAGCCGTGGGCGATCGAGACGTCCGCCGCGAAGTTTGCCGCCGCGGGCGTGAAGGGCATTACCGTCTGGCGCGACACCCTCGCCGGCCGCGACATCGTGAAGACCGGCCAGCTTCTCCGCGACCACGGCCTGTCCGTCGTCTCGCTCTGCCGCGGTGGGTTCTTCCCGGCCGCCACCGCCGCCGACCGCACGAAGGCGCTCGATGACAACCGTAAGGCCATCGCCGAGGCCCACGCCCTCGGCGCGCCGCTCATCGTCCTTGTCTGCGGCGCCGTCCCCGGCCAGCCGCTCGTCGAGTCGCGCAAGCAGATCGTGGACGGCATCGCCGCGCTTCTGCCCGAATGCCAGGCCGCCAACGTGAAGCTCGCCATCGAGCCGCTGCACCCGATGTACGCCGATTCCCGCTCGGCCGTGAACACCCTCGGCCAGGCCAATGACATGGTCGAGCTGCTCAAGTCGCCCTTCGTCGGCGTCGCCGTCGATGTTTATCATCTCTGGTGGGACCCGGCCCTCGAGACGGAGATCGCCCATTGCGGCCGGCTCAAGGCCCTCTTCGCCTACCACGTCTGCGACTGGCGCACGCCCACCGTGGACCTGCTCAACGACCGCGGCCTCATGGGCGAGGGCTGCATCCCGCTCCGCCAGATTC
>JANMTJ010000155.1:0-4081 GCA_031390295.1 Oleiharenicola sp. | reverse complement strand
GCCTGCAATTATCCTGTAGGGTCGCCGCTTGCGGCGACCTTGCGCGCGAGGTCGGCCCAAGGGCCGACCCTACATGGAACAAACTTGGTGGAGCGTGTTGCTCCCAACGCGCTTCAGGCGACGTTCCCGGAAAACGCTCTGGGGAGCAGGGCGTTCCACCCGTCGGCCCAAGGGCCGACCCTACATGGGGCATTTGCAGGCCGTGGATTCTTGATGCCTTCGCTGCCAAACCTTGGTGGGCTGAAGCCATGACTACCCTCCAAAAACCCCGCCTGAACTTCTGGGCGCTCTGGAACATGAGCTTCGGCTACGTCGGCATCCAGTTCGGCTTCGCCCTGCAGAATGCCAACGTCAGCCGCATCTTCGAGACCCTCGGCGCGAAAGTGGACGAGATTCCCCTCCTCTGGATCGCCGGGCCGGTCACCGGCCTCGTGGTGCAGCCCATCGTGGGCTACCTGAGCGACAAGACCTGGAACCGGCTCGGGCGGCGGAAACCGTATTTCCTGATCGGCGCGATCAGCGCCTCGCTCGCCCTGCTGGTGATGCCCAACTCCCCCGCGCTGTGGTTCGCCGCCGGCATGCTCTGGATCATGGACGCGGCGATCAACCTCACGATGGAGCCGATGCGCGCCTTCGTGGGCGACATGCTGCCCGACGACCAGCGCACGACGGGCTTCGCCGTCCAGACCTTCTTCATTGGCGCCAGCTCGGTCATCGGGTCGCTCCTGCCGTATCTCCTGACCAACGTGTTCAACGTGGCCAACACCGCCCCGGAGGGGCAGGTGCCGGACTCGGTCAAGTGGTCGTTCTACCTCGGCGGCATCGTTTACCTCTGCGCCGTCCTGTGGACCATCATCCGGACGAAGGAATATTCGCCGGAGCAGCAGCGCGCCTTCCACGGCGAGGCGGAGCCGACGGAGGCGGAGGGCGAACCGGCCTTCACGCTCAACTCCGGACGCTATTACGGCCTCGGCGCGGCGTTCACGCTCGGCGGCCTGGTCTTCAGCCTGGTCGTGCACCAGCTCGGCTGGGACAAGGGCCTCTACATCCTGTCGTTCGGCCTCAGCTGCTACGGCCTGCTGCAGATTGTCGCTGCCTGGCGCTACAACGCGGGCCGGAAGCGCGGCCTCGTGGAGCTCATGCACGATCTGAACAACATGCCCGGGCCCATGAAGCAGCTGGCGGTGGCGCAGATGTTCACATGGTTCGCGCTTTTCGCCTTCTTCATCTACGCCACGGCGGCGGTCGCCAGCCATCATTTCGGCAGCAGCGATCCGCGGTCGGAACTCTACAACCAGGGCGCCAACTGGGTTGGCGTCCTCATGTCGGTCTACAACGGCGTCGCGGCGCTCGCGGCCTTCGCGCTGCCCGTGCTGGCGCGGCGCACCAGCCGGGTGATGACCCACGTGGTCTGCCTCGTGATCGGCGGGCTGGGCCTGGGCTCCATGTATTTCTTCCGGGACCCGCAGTGGCTCATCGCCTCGATGGTCGGCCTCGGCATCGGCTGGGCGAGCCTGCTGACGATGCCCTACGCGATCCTCAGCAGCGTGGTGCCCTACCGGAAGATGGGCGTCTACATGGGCATGTTCAATTTCTTCATCGTCATCCCCCAGATCATCGCCGCCGCGCTGCTGGGCCTGCTGGTCCGCACCGTGTTCGACGGCCATGCCGTGAACGCGCTCCTGCTCGGCGGTGCCTCGATGATCATCGCCGCGGGGTTGATGCTGCGGGTGCAGGACGAGCGGGGGACCGGTTAATTTCAAATGCAACACCTCTGGGAAATCAGCACCACGGAATGTGCCGGCGGCAAGGAAGGCAGCCTGCGCCGGGGCAACGTCTATCAGATCGCGAACGGCTACATGGGCTATCGCGGCACCCTGGACGAGTTCGGCCCGGGGGACACCGTGGGCGTCACCCTCGCGGGGATCTTCGACCAGGTGGGGTCGGCCTGGCGCGAGCCCGTCAACGCGCCGAACGGCGGTTACACCCGCGTGGCCGTCGACGGCACGGAGCTTTCGGCCCTCGATCCCACGGTGACGCAGCACCGCCAGACCCTGCGTCTGGCCAACGCGCTGTTCGAGCGCGAGACGGTCTTTGCCGTCGGCCGGAAGCAGGTCACGCTCGGGTCGTCCCGCTTCCTGAGCGCCGCCCAGCCCAACCTCGGGGTCGTCCGGTTCACCGTGACCTGCGACCAGGACGCCGAGCTCACGATCCGCACCGGCATCGACTTCAACATCTGGGACCTGAACGGCCCGCACCTGCGCCACCTCACGGCCGAACGCCGGGGCGAGATCCTGGCGGTCGAAGGCCGGACGCATGAAGCGGGCAAGCGCGTCGCCGTGGCCGAAGCGGTGTCCGCGACCCCCGGTGACGAGGCCTACGCCGCCGAGCCGAACCGCACCCTGCGCGTCCTCAAGATCCGCGCGCGGGCCGGCGAGGCCTGCACCTTCGTGAAATATTTCGCGGTCTTCACCGACCAGGACCGGGTGGACGACCCGGCCGCCGCGGCCATCGAGGCGGTGCAGCGTGCGCGGCGGCAGGGGCACGCGGAGTGCCTCGCGCAGCACGACGCCGAGTGGCGGCGCCGCTGGGAACGCTGCGACGTGGTCATCGAGGGCGACGACGTGGCGCAGCTGGCGCTGCGCTACAGCATACTTCAGCTGCTCATGGTCGCCCCGGTCGGCGGCAGCGCGAATTCGATCCCGGCCCGCGCCCTCTCGGGCCAAGTCTACAAGGGCGCCGTCTTCTGGGACACGGAGATGTTCATGTTCCCGTTCTTCCTGCACGCGTATCCCGAGAAGGCGGTGGAACTGCTGCGCTACCGCATCCGCACGCTGGCCGGCGCGCGCCGCAAGGCCGCGACGGAGGGCCCGGGCTACCGCGGGGCCTTTTATGCCTGGGAGAGCCAGGACACCGGTGACGACGCCTGCACCTATTTCAACATCGGCGATCCCATCACGGGTCGCGACCTGCGCACGCATTTCCGCGACAAGCAGGTCCACATCAGCGGCGACGTGGCGATCGCGCTGTGGCAATATTTCAAGGTCACCGGGGACGACACGCTGCTGGTGCAGGGCGGGGCGGAGGTCATCCTGGAATGCGCGCGGTTCTACTATTCCTACGCGCACTTCAAGAAGGACCGCGGCCGCTACGAGATCCTCGATGTGATCGGGCCGGACGAGTACCACGAGCGCGTCAACAACAACGCCTTCACCAACATGGTGGTGCGCGAGACCTTCGCGATCGCACACGCGGTGGTCGACCACCTCCGGCAGAAACATCCCGCCGCGCTGGAGGCGCTGTTGGCGAAGATCGACATCGCCGCCGAGTTGACGGGCTTTGCCGACGCCGCCGCCCGCCTGTACGTGCCCGCGCCCGATCCGGAGACCGGTGTGATCGAGCAGTTCGAGGGTTATTTCAAGCTCCGCGACGTATCCGTCGAGGAGCTGAAAACCAAGATGGTCCATCCCAACGAGTATTTCGGCGCCGGTCAGGGCCTCGCGGTGGCGACCAAGGTCATCAAGCAGGCCGACGTGGTGATGATGCTGGAGCTTTTCCCGTCGCGCTTCCCGGCCGCGATCAAGCAGGCCAACTGGGCCTATTACGAGCCGCGCACCGAGCACGGCTCCAGCCTCAGCGCCTGCGCCTATGCACTGGTCGCGGCGGAATTCGGCGACCTGGAGTTTGCGTACAAGTATTTCCTGAAAACGGCCCAGATCGACCTGCTGGCGAAGTACAAGATCCACGTCGGCACGATCTTCATCGGCGGGTCGCACCCCGCCGCCAACGGGGGCGCGTGGATGACCGCGGTCTTCGGGTTCGGCGGCGTGCGCGCGGACGAGCGGCAGGTGACCATCAATCCCCGCCTGTATGGCAAATGGCGGAGCCTGGCCTTCGGGCTCGAGTACCAGGGCGACCGTTTCCGGATCCAGCTCACGGCGGATGCCGTCACCGTCACCCCGCAGCCGTCCAACCGGCGCGAGCACCGGTTTGTGATCGCCGGGGAGGAAGTCACCTGCGGGCCGGCGCAGGCCGTGACGGTGAGGTACGGGCGGGCGCCGGCCGTGGAGGCGGTTTCCGC
>JANMTJ010000078.1:0-11047 GCA_031390295.1 Oleiharenicola sp. | reverse complement strand
CAATGGCGCACGAGACGCAGCGCGCGTGGTCGGCGAGCACGCGGAACGCGATGTCGACCGTCTGTTGTTCACTCAGGCCGGTGCGCTCGGTCGGGACGGTGCCGGTATAGGTCTTGCCGGAGAGGGCGGCGATCTTGTCGAAGGTCGGCTTGAAGACGTCGGCGTTGTAGTTCGATGGCTCGGCGGTGAAGTCCTTGAAGCCCTTCGACGTGGCGTGGATGCCCGCGACGCGCTCAAAGCCCATGCCGGTGTCGACGTGCTTGGCGGCGAGGGGAGCGAAGGTGCCGTCGGCGTTGGCGTTGAACTGGATGAAGACGTGGTTCCAGATCTCGATACAGCGCGGGGAGCTCGAGTTCACATTGGCGCGGCCGGCAGTCTCGTCGTCGGAGGGCAGCAGGTTGAAATGAATCTCGGAGCACGGGCCGCAGGGGCCGGTGTCGCCCATCATCCAGAAATTGTCCTTCTTGTTGCCGTTGACGATGTGGACCTTCGGATCGAGACCGGCGGCCTTGAAGAGCCCGACCCAGATGTCGTAGGCCTCCTGGTCGAAGTCGGACGGGTCGCCCTTGGCCTTGTCGGGAGAGTAGATGGTGGCGAAGAGGCGCTTTGGCGGTATCCCCCAGACCTTGGTGAGCAGTTCCCAGCCCCAGGTGAGCGAGTCCTTCTTGAAGTAGTCGCCGAAGGACCAGTTGCCCAGCATCTCGAACATGGTGTGGTGGTAGGTGTCGAAGCCGACGTCCTCGAGGTCGTTGTGCTTGCCGCCGGCGCGGATGCATTTCTGGGTGTCGGCCACGCGCTTCCACGGGGCGGCCTGGTCGCCCAGGAAGTAGGGCACGAACTGGTTCATGCCGGCGTTCGTAAAGAGCAGGTTGGGCGCCGTCGGCATGAGCGAGGACGACGGCACGATGGCGTGCTGCTTCGAGGCGAAGAAATCGAGGAACGACTGGCGGATTTCGGCGGAGGTCATGAAACTGGGAATTCAGGACAGATTACAGAGAACCGGCTGGCAAGTGGGAAGGCGCGAACGGAAACTCGGGCAACCAAGGCCGGCCGGAGGGGTCATTGGGGTGGACGCTTGCGTTGACCCGGACAGCGGTTAGAATTTGATTTGATTCAACGCAGATCGGGCCCAGCGCCGGCTCAATCGTCAGTGAAACCCACCTCACAATCACCGCAGCCCATGTTGCCTGGCCGCGTCCATGCAAACCAGCCATGACCGGCCCGAAGCCAACTGACGAAGTGCGACGGCTGGAAACCCTGCGGCGCTACGAGGAACTGGAATTGCTCTACCAGACCGCGCCCGTCGGCCTGGCGCTGATCGACCGGGAGTTGCGCCACATCCGCATCAACGACCGCCTGGCCGCCCTCAACGGCCGGTCAGCCGCGGAGCACATCGGCCGCACGATCCATGAAGTGGCCCCCGCGATCGCACCCGAACTCGAGAAACATTTCCGGCACATTTTTGCGACCGGCCAGCCGTTGCTCAATATCGAGATCCATCGTCCGGCCACGCCCGCTCAGCCCGGAGAAACCGTTTCACTGGGACAGTATTATCCCGTGAAAGCCGCCGACGGCCGGGTCGAGGCGATCTCGGTGGTTGTCGTCGATATCACCAAGCGCAATCAAGAGGAGCAGATCCTGCGGCATGAGCACGATTTTTCCGAGGCAGTGATCAACAGCCTGCCCGGCGTGTTTTACCTGTTTGACGAAAACCTGAAGTTTCTTCGCTGGAACAAGAACTTCGAGCAGGTGACCGGCTACTCGGCCGCTGAAATCACCCGCTTGAGCCCGCTGGATTTATTTGCCGGAACCGACAAGGAGCTGATCGGGGCCCGGAGCGAAGAGGTCTTCCGTAAGGGCGCATCCAGCGCAGAGGCGGACCTTGTGTCCAAGGACGGCCGGGTGATTCCCTACTATTTCACCGGGGTCAGGGCGCAGCTGGACGGACAGACCTGTCTGCTCGGTATGGGGATAGACATCACGGAGCGCCGGTGGGCCGAGGAGGAATTGCGCTGGCGGACCGCGTTGTTCGAAGCCCAGCTGGATGCCACCATCGACGGCATCCTCGTGGTGGACACCGCCGGAAAGAAGATCCTCCAGAACCGGCGCATGGCGGAACTGTGGAAGATCCCGGCGGAAATCGTGGAGAGCAATGACGACAGCCGGCAGGTTCTCTTTGTGACGGGCCGGACGAAGTCCCCCGTGCAGTTCGTCGAGAAGGTCCGGTATCTGTACTCCCATCCCAGCGAGGTCAGCCGGGATGAAATCGAACTGGTGGATGGCACCGTCCTCGACCGCTACTCGGCCCCCGTCTGGGACAAACAGGGGAGACATTACGGCCGGATCTGGACCTTTCGCGATGTCACCGAGCGGAAGCACATGGCGGAGCAACTCCGGCAGTCACAGAAAATGGAGGCGATCGGCCAGCTCGCCGGCGGCGTCGCGCATGATTTCAACAACCTGCTGACGGTCATCCACGGGCACATCGGCCTGCTGCAGATGAAGGGCCAGGTCTCGCCGGCGCTCACCAACTCAATCCAGCAGATCGCCGAGGCGGCCAACCGGGCCGGCAACCTCACGCGGCAACTGCTGACCTTCAGCCGGCAGGAGGTCATGCAGCAGGCGGACCACAACCTGAACAGTCTCGTGGCCAATCTCATGAAGATGCTGCGCCGGCTGCTCGGAGAGCACATCGAGCTGGAAGTAGACTACTCGTCGGGTTCGCTCCCGATCCGCGCGGACGAAGGGATGGTGGAGCAGGTGCTGCTCAATCTCGCGGTCAATGCCCGCGATGCCATGGCCAAGGGGGGGGCGCTGCGGATTGCCACCGCTCCGGTGGACATCAGTGAAACCGAGGCCCACGGCCAGCCGCAGATTCGCGCCGGCCGTTTCGCCTGTCTGTCGGTCAGTGACACCGGCCATGGCATTGCGCCGGAGATACTGCCGCGCATATTCGAGCCGTTCTTCACCACCAAGGCAGCAGGCCAGGGCACCGGTCTGGGTCTGGCGACGGTCTATGGCGTGATGCAACAGCATGAAGGTTGGATCAGTGTCGATAGCACACCGGGATGCGGCACCACCTTCCGCGCCTATTTTCCCCGGCTGGCATCTACCATGACTCAGGCCCAGGTGGCGCAATCGGCCGCGATCCGCGGCGGGCATGAGACCATATTATTCGTCGAGGATGAGGAGGCGGTGCGCATCTTGGGCGAGGCGGCCCTCGCTGGGTTGGGTTACCGGGTGCTGTGTGCCGCCACGGGTATGGAAGCCCTGCAGCTCTGGCAGGCTCATCGGCACGAGATAGACCTGCTCGTGACCGATCTGGTCATGCCGGGTGGAATCAACGGGCGCGAGTTGGCGGAGCGACTGCTGCCGGATCAGCCCAGGCTCCCGGTCATCTACATGAGCGGCTACAGCCATGAGGTGGCGGGCAAGGATTTAGCCTTGGTGGATGGGCGCAACTACCTGGCCAAGCCCTTTGATGTGGCCAAGCTGGCCGCAACCGTCCGGTCGAACCTGGATCGCAGTCGCAGCCGCAAGCCGTTCGCCAGTTAGCCGTCCTTAGTCTTCGGGAAATTACGTTTGCGGGCCGGACCGGAGAGGAGCATCTAGGGCGAGTGAAAATTCACGTGCTGCCTTCCGGGCCGATCCAGACCATCGGTTATCTGCTGACTGACGCCAAACTGGGCGAGGCGGTGCTGGTGGATGCCCCGGGCGGCATCCTGGCCAAGATCCGGCCCCTGCTGGAGAAGGAGGGCTGCAAGTTGACCGAGCTCTGGCTCACGCACGGACACTGGGATCACATGCAGGATGGCGCCGTGGTGAAACGCGAAACCGGCGCGCGGGTGCGCGCCCACCGGGCGGATCAGGCGCTGATCGAGACTCCGGAGATCATGGAAGGATTCATGGGCCAGAAAATGGGTCTGCAAGGCGTCAAGGTTGACGCCTGGCTGGATCAGGGCGACCGCCTGACGGCCCTGGGGCGCGAGTTTGAGGTGCGGCATGTCCCGGGGCATTGCCCGGGCAACGTGCTTTTCCACCAGGCGGCCGGCAAGGCGGCCTTCGTGGGTGATGCGCTCTTCAACAGCGGGGTGGGCCGGTGGGACCTGCCGGGCGGCAGCTTCGAGCTGCTGGAGCGATCGATCCGGGAACAAATCTACACGCTGCCGGACGATACGGTCGTGTTTCCCGGGCACGGGCAGCGCACCACGGTGGGTGCCGAGAAGGAAACCAATCCCTACGTGGCGGCGATTGTCCAATGAGCCAGGAGCAACAGGTACAGTTAATGCGCCGGGCGCTCGCCGTCGCGCGCCGCGGATGGGGCGACACGCATCCAAACCCGCTGGTGGGAGCCCTGATCGTGGAGGACGGCGAGGTGGTCGCCGAGGGTCATCATGCCAAGGCCGGCGGTCCGCATGCGGAAATAGACGTGCTGCGCACGCTCGGCCGGAAGCCCAAGCCCGGTGCGACCCTTTATGTGACGCTGGAGCCCTGCAGCACACACGGGCGGACCCCGCCTTGCACCGACGCCATCGTGGA
This sequence comes from Oleiharenicola sp., assembly GCA_031390295.1. Lineage (GTDB taxonomy): Bacteria > Verrucomicrobiota > Verrucomicrobiia > Opitutales > Opitutaceae > Lacunisphaera. Next base: position 6,508 of record JANMTJ010000078.1, on the reverse strand, counting down.
CGCCGGCATCAACCGGGTGATGGTGGGGGCGACCGATCCCAATCCGGCGCATGCCGGCAAGGGCCTTGAACTGTTGCGCGCGACCGGGGTCGAGGTGATTGACGGCGTGCTGGCGGCGGATTGCACGGACCTGAACCTGATTTTCAACCACTGGATCACGACGGGGAAGCCGCTGTTTGCCGCCAAGTCGGGGGTGACACTCGACGGCAAGGTGGCGACCCGCACGGGTGATTCAAAGTGGATCACGGGAGAACTGGCCCGGGCCAATGGGCATCTCTGGCGGCGCTATTTCCCGGCGATTGCCGTGGGCGCGGGCACCCTCCGGGCCGATAACCCGCGTCTGACCGCCCGGATTGACGGCACGGAATGGTGCCCGTGGCGGTTTGTCTTTGACGGCCTGTTGCGCTCGGTGACGGACAAGGCGATGCCCAGTGTCTACACGGACGAGTTCCGCGAGCGGACCATCGTGGTGACAACGCCGCACGGCGGCCTGGGCTACGTGCGGAAACTGAACGCGATGGGCGTGAAGGCCTGGGTGTTGAACTCCTCGACCCCGAAGGTGAATTTCCAGGACTTCCGGGCCCGCTGCGCGCAGGAGGGCATCACCGGCGTGTTCTTCGAGGGCGGGGCGCAGCTGCTGAGTGAGCTGCTGCAGGCGCGGGAGCTGGACTATCTGTTCACCTACCACGCCCCGGTCCTCTTTGCCGACGACAAGGGCAAGGCGATCCTGCGCGGACTGCGCACCGAGACCCTGGAGAACGCGATCCGGCTGCGCCTGGTGCGGCACGAGGTGCACGGGGATGACGCCTTGATGCGCGGCTATGTGACCTATCCGGAGAAGGTGTTCGTGGACGAGGCGACCTTCAACCGGAAGGTGTATGGATAGGGAGAGTGAAGGTGAAAGGAAGGGTGGGAAGGCAGGCCTGAGCAAGGCCGGCGTCATTCATCTGGCCTCGGGCAACGTCCACAAGGCGGCCGAGTTTCAGCGGCTCGCGGATGAATCAGGTCTGCCGGTGCGGATAGTGCCGGCGTCGCCGATGCCGGAGGTAGTAGAGGATGCCGGCACCTTTGTCGGCAACGCCCGCAAGAAGGCGGTGGCCCTGCAGGCGCTGCTGCCGCCGGAAGCATGGGTGCTGGCGGATGACAGCGGGGTGTGCGTAGATGCGCTCGGCGGGGCACCCGGGGTGGAGTCGGCCTACTACGCCGGACCGGAGCACGACAGCGGGGCCAATCTGCGCAAATTGACCGAGGTGATGCGGGACGTGCCGGAGGAACGGCGGGCGGCATTTTTCCACTGTGTGCTGGTGCTGCGCGGGCCGGGCGACACGGAGCTGGTCTTTGCCGGCCGGTGTGACGGCGTGCTGGCACGGGAACCGGTCGGGGGGGCGGGCTTTGGCTACGATCCCCTGTTCATCCCCGACGGTTTCGACCGCACCTACGCGCAGTTGGGCGAGGCGGAGAAGAACAATATCAGCCACCGCGGCCGTGCCTGGCGGAAATTGGCGGAGTACCTGCACCAGCCGGACGAGACGGGGGCAGCCGGTCCGTGAAATTCATCCCGCCGGGATCTGGCCGGCCTCAACGTAAATGGCTGCCGCCTGGGTGCGGCGCGTGATGTTCAATTTGCTGAAGATGGTGGCGAGGTAGTTTTTCACGGTTTTCTCGGTGAGCCCGAGCTGGTCGCCGATTTCCTTGTTGGTGAGGCCGCCGGCCAGCAGGGCAACCACGCGGCGTTCCTGCGGGGATAGCTGGCTCAGTTTCTCGGCGGGTGTGGTCTGGCCGCGGTTCTTCACGAGGTTCAACACCTGTCCCGCCATCGATGGATCGAGTACGGAATCACCCCGGGCGACGACGCGCAGGGCCGACGCGAGGGAGTCGCCATCATTTTCCTTGAGCAGGTAGCCCTTGGCTCCGGCGTCGATGGCGTCATGCATGTGGCGCTCACTGCTGCTGGAGGTGAGGATCAACACGTGGGTGTCAGGGCGCACTTTCAGCAGCTCGCGGCAGGCCACCAGGCCGGATTTGTCCGGCAGATGCAGGTCGAGCATGACCACGTCGGGCTTGAGCCGGGCCAGGGCTTCGAGGCCGGCGGCGGCGGTGCCGGCCTCGCCGATGATCGTGATGTCGGAGTAATCCTCGAGGGCACTGCGCAGCCCGAGCCGGATGATCGGGCTGTCGTCGATCAACAGGACACGGATGATTTTGGTCGGGGGGGGGCTCAAGCGAGGGAGGGGACGGGCAGATTAAGGATAATGCGGGTGCCTTTGCCGGTGGCCGACTCGACTTGCAGACTCCCGCCGAGGGCCGCGGCCCGGGCCTGCATGTTGTCGAGCCCGTGGCCGCGATTGCCCGAGCTGGTGAAGCCGATTCCGTCGTCATGGACCGAGAGGGCGATGGATTGGTCGTTCCGGCCGGCCAGCAGGGTGATGTGCCGGGCCCGGCCATGGCGGAGACTGTTGCTGACGGCTTCGCGCAGAATGTTCATGATGTCCGCGACCTGGTGGGTGGGAATCAGCCCGACCGTCTCCGGGTCGAGCCGGCGCTCGATCCGCGCCTCGTCCTCGGCGGGCAGCGAGCCGATCATGCCCGCGAGGGCGGCGGCGAAAGATTGTCCGTTGACACTGCCCGGCTCCAGGTCCTGCAGATAAGCCCGCACTTCCTGGTTTACGCGGCGCAATTCGGTGAGGCACTGGTCGGTCCGTTGCATCATCTCGGGCGAGAGGGCGGATTTTTTCTGGACGCTCTCGAGGGTCAGACACACGGCATAGAGCGTCTGGCAGATATTGTCGTGCAAATCGCGGCCCAGACGGACGCGCTCGGCCACCGAGTGACCCAGCAGGGCGCGGTTGACCTGCAGATCCTCCTCGGCGCGCAGGCGGGCGCCGTGCTCCTCGAGCAGGGCGGCGGTGCGCTCATTGGACAGCCGGGCAAATTGCTCCATGCCGACCGCCTGCGCCCGGCTGGCGGCCCAAGGGGTGCGGCTGGTCGCATCGACCGCGACGGAGCGGCGGGCCTCGAGGACCACGATCAGCAGGGGTACGAGGGCGAGCAGCAGGGCCAGCAACACGATGACGGTCAGGATGCGCTGGTGCATCACCTGGCTGCGCAGGAGGGCGGGAGCGGCAAAGGTCACCCGGGCCTCCCAGCCGGGCGCGTTAACGACCTGGTCAGTGAAGGTGAGGCTGCTGGCGACGGCGGGCAGGGCCGGGGGTGGAGATCCCGCCTGATACAACTGCACATTGCCGCCGACCATGGCGCCCAGTTCGCGTTGGAAGTAGGCGTCCCATTTTTCGGGCGGCAGGCCGCTGACGGCCAGGATCCGGCCCAGCCGGGACCGCTGCTCCTGGATGGCCGTGGTCTGCAGCTGCCGGGTCTCCCGCACGAGCCACCATTGCAGGCTCAGGGCCGCGCCGAGGAAGAGCAGCAGGAGCAAAACGGCCAGGCCGATCGAGCGGGTATTGGGATTCATGCGGGACGAACAGGGGTCAGAATAGGCCCGCCGGGGCGGCCACGTCAAAACCTTCGACAATTGCCCGCTGCTGGCTACATCTTTTGACCCTTTTATGCAGTCTTTCTACATCACGACCGCCATCGACTACGTGAACGGTTCGCCGCACCTCGGCCACGCCTATGAGAAGGTGCTGACGGACGTGATCGCCCGGTTCCGGCGGCAGATGGGGGACAAGGTCCATTTCCTGACCGGGGTGGACGAGCACGGACAAAAGGTGCAGGCCAGCGCCAAGCTGCGCGGCATCCCGCCCCAGCAGTTCTGCGACGAGGTCAGCGCCGAGTTCCGCGCGCTGTTGCCGAAGCTGAATATTTCCAACGACGACTTCATCCGCACGACCGAGGACCGGCACAAGCAGGTCGTCCGGGCCGTGCTCCAGCAGCTCTTCGACCAGGGCGAGATCTACCAGGCCGAATACAAGGGTTTCTATTCGACGCGCCAGGAGCAGTTCCTGCAGGACAAGGATCGCAACCCGGACGGCACGTGGCCGGAGATTTTCGGCGAGGTGACGGAGATCACGGAGAAGAACTATTTCTTCAAACTGAAGCAGTACCAGGACTGGCTGGTCGGGTTCCTGACGGATCACCCCGGTTTCATTTTCCCGGCGTTCCGGCAGAAGCAGGTCGTCGAGTTCCTCAAGGAACCGCTCAACGACCTCTGCATCTCGCGCCCGAAGGAGCGGCTGGAGTGGGGCATCCCGCTGCCGTTTGACGAGGGTTACGTGACCTACGTGTGGTTCGACGCGCTCATCAATTATTATTCGGCCGTGGCGGACAAACCGGGCGTCTGGCCCGCGACCTGGCATGTCATTGGCAAGGACATCCTCGTGCCGCCGCACGCGGTTTACTGGCCGATCATGCTGCACGCCGCCGGGCTGCCGCTGCCGGGCGGCATCATCGCCCATGGCTGGTGGCTGCAACGCGGGGCCAAGATGTCCAAGAGCACGGGCAACGCGCTCAACCCCCTCGATCTGGTCGCGGAGTTCGGCACGGATGCCTTCCGCTACTTCCTGATCCGCGAGATGAACGTCGGGCAGGACAGCGACTTCACCCGCGAGCAGTTCCTCGTGCGCTACAACAGCGAGCTCGCCAACAACCTGGGCAACCTCGTCAACCGCACGCTCAACATGACCACCCGCTTCGCCGCCGGGCTTGTGCCTGCCGCCGGGGCGGACGAGGAACTCGACCGCAGCCTGCGGGCGCTCTGGGAAAAGACCCGCGACGAGTTCATCCCGCTCTGCGAGGGCTTCCAGTTCCACACCGCGCTGGAGCGCGCCATGGTCTTTCTGACGGAGACCAACCAATACATCGAGAAACGCGCCCCGTGGAAACTCGGCAAGTCCGCGGATCCCAAGGATCAGGCCCTGCTCCGCACCTCACTCGCGACGATGGCCGAGGCCCTGCGGCTCGCGGTTGCCCTGATCCAGCATGTCACGCCCGGCACGACAGAAAAAATCAACGCCGTGCTCGGTCACAAACCCGGGGCCATCTGGCGCGACGAACTGGTGTGGGGCTCCCGGCTCACCGGCGTCAAGGTGGCCGAGTCGCTCGTCCTCTTTCCGCGCCCGGCGCCGCCGGCCAAGCCGTGAAGACCCCGCCGGTCAACCCGACCGGGAGCGCGACCCCGGATGCCCTCCGGTCGTTTCTCCTCCAGTGCTGCGCCGAGGCGCGGACCGCGGGCCGTCCGCAGTTGGTAAGCATCAGCATGACGGTCGAGAATCTCGATCCGCTGGCGGTGCTCGAATCCATCTTCGAGCCGGGTGAACCGCATTTCTATGCGGAACGGCCGTCCCAGGGTTTCAGTGTGGCGGGGGCCGAGGCGGCGGTGGAATTCAAGGCCGCGGGGGCCGGCCGCTTCGCCGCAGCGCGGACGTTCATCGAGAACACCCTGGCAGATTGCATCGCGGTGGGACCCGTCGCAGAATCCTTTGCGGGGCCTCATTTCTTTTTCGCCTCGGGCTTTGGCGATGACACCGTGGCCGGCGCGCCGTTTCCCGCGCTCAAGCTGTTTGTGCCGCGCTGGCAGGTGGCCCGCATGGGCGACAGCACGGTGGCCGTGGCCAACCTGTTGGTCACGCCCGACGCGCCGGTGGACCTCATCACCGCCAAGGTCTGGAAGGCGCACGCCAAGTTTGGGGCCTTTGACTACAGCCGGGCCCGCCACAAGGACCGGCCGTCAGCTCCCCGGATGGCGGAGGAGATCGGGGGAACCGGGTCCTACCAGCGCGCGGTGGTCCGGGCCTTGGCCGAGATCGGGCGGGGCGATTACGAGAAAGTGGTGCTGGCGCGGGCCCTCAAATACACCACGGCCGAGGAATTTCACCCGATGGGGGTGTTGAACCACCTGCGGCAGCGTTATCCCGATTGTTATTCGTTTTCCATCGCGAGCGGCCGCGGCCAGAGCTTCATCGGCGCGTCGCCCGAGCGTTTGGTCCGGGTCTCCGGCGGCCGGATGCACACCACGGCCCTGGCCGGTTCGGCCCCGCGCGGTGAGTCCGCCAGCGAGGACGCGGCCTTTGCCCAGGGGCTGCTGCACAGTGAGAAGGACCTGCGCGAACATCGCCTCGTGTTGGATTCCATTGTGAGCCGGCTCGCCGATTTGAACCTGGCGCTGGAACACGCGGCGCATCCCCGCCTGCTCGGCCTGGCCAACGTCCACCATCTGCACACCCCGATCAGTGCCAATCTTCCCGGCGGCGTGCATATCCTGGACGTGGTCGGAAGGTTGCATCCGACCCCGGCGGTCGGTGGCACTCCCCAGGCCCCGGCGTTGGCGGCCATGGTGAAACTGGAATCGTTTTCCCGCGGCCTTTATGCCGGGCCGCAGGGCTGGGTGGATCACCGGGGCGGTGGAGAATTCTTCGTCGGCATCCGCTCGGCGTTGATCGATGGCCGCACGGCGACCGCCTACGCGGGCGCCGGCATTGTGGCCGGTTCGGAGCCGGACAAGGAGTTTGCCGAAACGGAATTGAAGTTCAAAGCTCTCATCGAGGCCCTGACC
>JANMTJ010000050.1:0-2588 GCA_031390295.1 Oleiharenicola sp. | reverse complement strand
CCGGAACAACAACACCCGCCTGCTCGCCCAGCTCGGGCCCGACACGGGCTTCGATTCCATCGGCGATTTTTCGCAGGCCCGCGCCCTCAGCCGTTACCTCAACACGCTCGACTCGACCAACGAGCTGCCGCGCACCGTCCTCTACAACCTCAATCCGGCCGACAACTATGCCTTCGCGACGATGATCGGCAACTTCCAGGACGGCACCATCCCCGGCAAGATGCAGTTTGGCTCCGGCTGGTGGTTCCTCGACCAGAAGGAGGCGATGGAGTGGCAGATGAACGCGCTGTCCAACAACGGCCTGCTCAGCCGCTTTGTCGGCATGCTCACGGACTCGCGCAGTTTCCTCAGCTACACCCGCCACGAGTATTTCCGGCGCGTGCTGTGCAACCTGCTCGGCACCGAGATGGAGCGCGGTGTGATCCCGTCCGACCGGAACCTCGTCGGCCCGATGGTGAAAAACATCTGCTTCGCCAACGCCCGCGACTACTTCCGCCTGGAACTCGACCCGGCCTACGCGAAGTAAGCCGGTTGGGTGGAGGGTCCAGCTCCCGCTGGACCGCGGACTGACCGGATGTGTGGGAGCGTGCTTGCACGCGACGGACGCGAACGTGGTCGCTTCCACAAGCAGGCCACTCACCGCGTGACTTCTGTTCCGGTTTCTTGAGAATCACGCCTATGTCCATCGTCCCGCCATCTGACGGAGCCATCGTGGCCAGCCGGCTCATCGCCGCCCCGGCCGCGCGCGTCTTCGCCGCCTTCAGCAATCCTTCGGCGCTGGCCGTATGGTGGGGGCCGCAGGGATTCACGAACGAATTCCACGCCTTCGATTTCCGGCCGGGTGGGGTGTGGAAGTTTACGATGCGTGCGCCCGACGGCGCGGCCTATGCGATGGATCATCGGTTCGGCGAGATCCTCGCCCCCGAGCGGGTCGTGGTGCGACACTTTCAACCTGGGCATGACTTTACTCTGACCGTGACCTTGACCGCTCAGGGCAACCGCACCGAGGTTGGCTGGCGCATGGTCTTCGATGATCCGGCCGAGGCGGACCGGGTCCGGGCCTTCGTCGTGCCGGCCAACGAACAGAATTTTGACCGGTTGGCGGCCCATCTGGCCGCCACCGTGTCCGGATAGAACCCTTCCGTTCGTTGAAGGTCAAAGCCCTGATCAAACCCACGCGTCCACCCCCTGAACCTCCTAAAACCATGTCCACGCCCGTCTCCAAGAAAGCCTTCTGGATCAGTGTCGTCCTCAGTGTCCCGCCCGTGCTCATGCTGCTCATGAGCGGCGTAATGAAAGTCATGCAGACCGAGCAGGTCGTGCAGGGCTTCGTGACCTGGCCCGCCGGCAGTGCGCTCACCATCGGTCTGATCGAGCTGGTCTGCACGATCATCTACCTCGTGCCCCGCACCGCCGTGCTGGGCGCCATCCTGCTGGCCGCTTATCTGGGCGGTGCCGTCGCCGTGACCATGCAGATGGGCATGGGCGGCTGGTGGATGCCGGTGCTTTTCGGTGTCCTGCTTTGGGGCAGCCTCTGGCTGCGCGATGTGCGCATCCGCGCGCTCATCCCGCTGCGGAGCTGAAGGACGGGAGTGGCGCCTGCTGAGCGTCGACTATTTGCCCGGCGGTCATGGACCGCCGCGTCAATCCCGGACGGGCAAAGATCGGAGGCTGGACCGTGAGGGCCGTTGCATTTCCGGGGAGAATGGGCAAGGTGCACCTTTCCGACCCCCTCCCACCCATGAAATCCCTCCGGATCCTCGCCCTCACCGCCCTCAGTCTGGCCGCCGGCCTTGCCGCCCACGCCGAGCAGTTCAAAGCCTTGCTCTTCACCAAGACCGCCGGCTGGCACCACGACTCCATCAACGCCGGCGTCACCGCCATCCAAAACCTGGGGAAGCTGCACGACTTCGACGTGTTCTGGACCGCGGACGCCAACCGGGTCTTCAATGACAAGGAGCTGGCGAAATACAAGGTGGTGATCTTCCTGCTCACGACGGGTGACGTTCTCAATGACGAGCAGCAGGCCGCGTTCGAACGCTTCATCAAGGGTGGCGGCGGCTTTGCCGGCATCCACAGCGGCGGGGCTGACACCGAATACGACTGGCCCTGGTTCACGCAGATGGCCGGCCACATGTTCCACATCCATCCCGCGGTGCAGACGGCCACCATGAAGGTCGAGGAGCGCAATTTTCCGGGGATGGACCGCTTCGCCCCGCGCTTCCTGTTCACCGAGGAATGGTATGAGTTCAGCACCCCCAAGTCGGAGCAATTGAAGTACCTGCTCTCCGTCGACGAAAAGACCTACAAGCCCGCCGCCAAGTGGGGCGCGAAGGATGGCAAGGGCATGGGTGCGTTCCACCCGGTCAGCTGGTACCAGGCCTACGACGGCGGCCGCGCCTTCTACACCGCGCTGGGCCACCTGCCCGCGACCTACAGCGACGCGAATTTCATGCATCACGTCTACGGCGGCATCTATTGGGCCGCGACCGGCAACACGTTCAAGTCGGAGTGAGCCGCTGACGCCGCGCACCGGGAGCCCGTCACGATTTCGTGACGGGCCGGCAAACCGCTTGCCCGGCGGGTGG
>JANMTJ010000039.1:0-1885 GCA_031390295.1 Oleiharenicola sp. | reverse complement strand
GGCTCGGGCCTGGAGTTGAAGGTCATCGCCGCCGTCGTCGTGGGCGGCGTGGCCATCTCGGGCGGGCGGGGCAACGTGTGGGGCGCCTTCGCCGGCCTGCTCCTGCTGGCCTGCGTCTCTCCCGCGCTCACGCACCTGCATATCGAGGCCTATTGGGAAAAAACCATCCAGGGCGCCATCATCCTGCTTGCCGTCGTCGCGGACGGCCTGCGGCAGAGAAAAATTAACCACGGATCGCACGGATGAGCACGGATAAGAAAAATATTCTACTAACAGGTCATTCTGAGCGCAGCGAAGAATCCATTTTTTTGGCGGACGCTCTCGTCCGCCATGCCTCGCGGGGTGGGGGCACACCGCCCACAAAAAACGAATATGGATTCTTCGCTGCGCTCAGAATAACAGATACGGACAATCCATCGGTGATCATCCGTGCAATCCGTGGTCGTTCGGTTTGGTCATGAATTCATCCCCGCCCAATTCAGACGGTTGGAGATCAGTGGTGCTCCGCTACGAGACCCTGCTGCTGGTCGTGCTCGTGGCGGAGTGGTTCTTCTTCTACCACTACGGCACCACGACCAACCGGCGGGGCGTGCTCGTGGGCTTCGGCACGCTGGACCGGCAGTTCGACATCCTGCGGCATTCCTGCGAAATCGGCCTGCTCGCCCTGGCCCTGACGCCGGTCATCCTGACGGCGGGCATCGATTTGTCCGTCGGCTCGCTGCTCGGGTTGTGTGCGATCACCTTCGGCAAACTCTGGCACGACGGCGGGCTGTCGATCCCGGTCGCCGCGGCCTTGACGCTGGGCGCGGGCGCCCTCGGCGGCGGCCTCAACGCCGGGCTTATCACCGTCCTGCGGTTGCCACCGCTCATCGTGACGCTGGGCACGTATTCTCTGTTCCGTGGCCTGGCGGAGGCCATCACGCACGGCGCGGTGACCTACACGGATTTTCCCGCGAGCTTTCTTTTCCTGGGACAGGAGCGGTGGCTCGGGCTGCCCACGCAGGCCTGGCTGTTCCTGCTCGTGGCGGTCGCGGTATGGGTGCTGGTGCACCGCACCACCTTTGGGCGCTCGTTCCGCGTCATCGGCTTTTCGCCGGAAGGTGCCCGCTATGCAGGTCTGCCGGTGGGGCGGCGCACGGCGCTGGTCTACGTGCTGGCCGGCCTGATCGCCGCCCTGGCCGCGCTGATCTACACGGCCCGGCTCGGCCAGGCCAAGGCCGACGCCGGCACGGGCTACGAACTGTTCGCGATCACGGCGGTCGTGCTCGGCGGCACCAGCATTTTCGGCGGCCGGGGCAGCATCACCGGCACGCTGCTGGGCGTGGCGGCCATCGCGGTGCTGAAAAACGGCCTGGCGTGCCTCCCTGCGGTCATCCGGCTGAATGCCGCCGAGGAGATGTCCGGCATGTTGACGGGCGCGCTGCTCCTGCTCGCCCTGACCGGGAGCATCCTGCCAAAAATCTTGTCTACGCTCCGCACCCGCCGCCAGGCTGGCTGAACCCCAACCCCCGCCCGACATGAAACCAATCGTCCGTCGCCTCGCCGCCACCCTTTGCCTGCTGCTCAGCCTCGCCCCGACCCTCGCCGCCGACGGGCGGCTCATGATCACCATGATGCCCAAGGCCAAGGGCAACGCGTATTTCATTTCCTGCAAGGCCGGGGCCGACAAGGCCGCCAGGGAACTGGGCATCGAGCTGCTCTTCGACGGTCCCACCGACAGCAACGCCGCCAAGCAGAACGAGATCGTCGAGAACTGGATCACACTCGGGGTTGATGTCATCACCGTGGCGGCCGAGAACAAGGAGGGCATCTCCACCGCGCTGCGCAAGGCCCGGAAGCAGGGCATCAAGGTCCTCACCTACGACGCCGACGCGCTGCCCGACGC
>JANMTJ010000017.1:0-2269 GCA_031390295.1 Oleiharenicola sp. | reverse complement strand
GCCAGAAGCCATATTTCTTCTTGTCGATGTCCTCCGGCATCTGGAGTCCCACCAGGTGGCCGACCGCCGACGAGATCACGTATTCATCGTTTTCGTAATGCTCGCCCTTCTTTGGCACCTTGCCGAGCGCGCGCGCGAGGTCGGCGGCGACGGAGGGCTTCTCGGCGATGATGAGACACTTCATGTGGGGGCGAGCCGTTACGCGTCGCCGCGCAGAAGATCAAGCAATACTTTTTACGCCGGGTCGCGCATGCACTGGGTTTTGTAGGGCTGCCGCTTGCCGGCAGGCCTCGGCCCGGCGTCAAGCACCGGCCCTACAAATGCGCCTTACTTCACGCCCAGTTCCGCGAGGGAGGAATCGAGCGCCTTGAGCAGCGCGGCGATGGTTTCGTCGGTTTCGTCACCCATGTTGGAAATACGGAAGGCCTTGCCCTTCAGTTTGCCGTAGCCGCCGTCGATCACCAGGTGGTGCTTCGACTTCAGGATCTTGTTCAACGCGGGGAGGTCGACGTTGAGCGTGTTGACGAAACAGTTGAGCGTGACGGAGCCATGGCCTTCCTTGGGGAACAGCTTGAAGCCCTTGGCGAGCGCCCAGTCGCGCACCGCCTTGTTCAGCCGCGCGTGGCGGGCATAGCGGGCCTCGACCCCCTCGGCCTTGATGTCCTCGAGCTTGGACTTGAGGGCGTAGATGAGCGGGATGACCGGCGTGCTCGGGGTCATGCCGTTCTCGTGGTTTTTCTGGAACTCGAGGAAGTCGAAATAATAGCCGCGGCCGGTGACGGTCGCCGCCCGCTCCAAGGCGCGCTTCGATGGCGTGAGGAGGGACAGGCCGGGGGGCAGGGCGAGGGCCTTCTGCGAACCGGTGATGATGACGTCGAGGCCCAGCTCATCCTTCTTGATCGGCATGGCGCTGAAGGAGCTGACGGTGTCCACGATGCTGATGACATCGGGGAACTGGCGCAGCACGGCGGCGATGGCCGGGAGGTCGCTCATGCAGCCGCAGGAGGTCTCGTTGTGGATAAGGGTGACGGCGTCGTATTGGCCGGTGGCGAGCTCGGCGCGCAGGGCGGCGGGGTCAATCGGCTGGCCCCACTCGACCTTGAGCGAGCCGGCGGCGAAACCGCAGCGCTGGGCGACGTCGAGCCACTTGTCCGAAAAGGCGCCGTTCATGCAGCAGAGCACCTTTTTCTTCACGACATTGCGGAGGGATCCCTCCATGACGCCCCAGGCGCTGCTGGTGCTCAGATAGACGGGGTCCTTCGTGTAGAACAGGGCCTGCAGGTCCGGCTGGATGGACTGGTAGAGGGCGACGAAGTCGGTGCTGCGATGCCCGATCATGGGTTGCGCCATCGCGCGCAGCGTTTTCTCGGAGACGGCGATCGGGCCGGGAATGAAGAGTTTGTAGCTCATGGAAGATTAGCAGGCCGGTATTGCATGTCACAAGACCAGCAGCTAGCACAGACTCACAACCCGCCACCCACCAAGCGTCAAAGCCAATTTGCTCATGTCCCACCGATGGTTTCGTCATAAGGCCGATGAATTCGAGCAATTCGCCATCGACGTCATCATGGGCCGGCGCGAGGGAACGCTGGCGGCGCTCTTCGGCGCTTTCCTGCAGGTGTGCTCGTACCTGTTCAGCGGGATTGTGCAGCTCCGACTCTGGCTCTACCGCAACCGCATCTTCCGCGACCAGCCGCTCGGCTGCCTCGTGGTGGTGGTCGGCAACCTGACGGTCGGGGGCACGGGCAAGACCCCGATCGTGGAAATGTTCGCCCGCGCCCTGCTCGACCGCGGCCGGAAGGTCGCCATCCTCAGCCGCGGCTACAAGAGCAAGGCCCCGCCGATCTGGAAGAAGTGGTGGTTCTGGCTCAATCACACCGAGGACGCCCCGCCGCGCATCGTGAGCGACGGCCATACGGTGCTGCTGGATTCCGAGCTGGCCGGCGACGAGCCGTTCATGCTCGCGCGCAACCTGCCGGGTGTCGTCGTGCTGGTGGACAAGGACCGGGTGAAGGCCGGGGCGTTTGCGATCAAGCACTTCGGCTGCGATACGCTGGTGCTCGACGACGGGTTCCAATACCTGCCGCTCAAGGGCCGCCTGAACCTCCTGCTGGTGGACAAGACCAATCCCTTCGGCAACGGTTACCTGCTGCCGCGCGGCATCCTGCGCGAGCCGGTCAAGCACCTGAAGCGCGCCTCCTACGTTTTCCTCACCAAGTCCAAGGGCGTGCGCGACGACGAGCTCGAGGCGATGATCCGGCGGTTCAAC
>JANMTJ010000007.1:0-7466 GCA_031390295.1 Oleiharenicola sp. | reverse complement strand
CTTTAATCCGGAAATCTGGCGCAAGTAACGCCGGCCCAGCTAAACGCTAGGCCTTTGGCTTTGAGGAGCGCTGCCTCTTGCTTTGATCGGACGTTCCTGTGCAGTCCCTATTTCTAACCTTATTTAAGGTCAATAGGATGCGTATTTTTGGTATAGAATTGGGTTTTGCCTTAGTTTGAGTTTCTTGCAAACCTAACGATATTCAGCGTGTTGAACACCTCATGCCTACGCCGCTAAAGACCGAATTCGAATACTACGTCAGTCACCAAAACGAATTGGTGGCCAAGTATCGAGGCTTGTTTGTGGCGATCCGTGGAAATGAAGTACTTGGAGCATTCAATTCCGAATTAGAGGCCGTTCGCGAATTGTCCAAAAAATATCCTGCGGGAACTTTTATGGTGCAGAAGGCCGAGCCGGGTAAGGATAACTACACGCAATCGTTTCACTCTCAAGTGACGTTTGCGTGAATGTACATCATCTCAAGACGAGGTACGGTGGGCTGACCAACAAGCCCTTTACAGATGTGGAAATTGGTCCGGCTTTTGAGCCAACCGACCCTCCGCCAGTTATAAAGCGATTTAGAGGACTTTGGGATACGGGCGCGAGTGGTAGCGTAATAACGCAGGACGTAGTGGACAGTCTGCATCTCAAGCAGCTTACAGTGACCACTGTTCAGCACGCGGCCGGGACTACACTTGCAGAAGTGTATCTCATCTCACTAAAATTTCCGAATAGCATCGGGTTTAGGAGTATAAGAGCTACAAAGGGTATACTCGGGAAAGATCTTTCTGTGTTGATCGGTATGGACGTGATTCTCAACGGCGATTTCTCGATTACGAATCATGATGGTGCTACAGAAATAAACTTTCAGGTACCATCGCGTGGTCTGCGAGAACTATGTAAGGCTCAGGAAAAACTCAAAATGCCGTCGACTGCCCCAATGCCGGTTGTCGTTGCACCGCAACCTTCGTTTCCGAGGAATACGCCTTGCCCATGCGGTAGTGGAAAGAAATTCAAGCAGTGTCATGGCGGCCCAAATCCGCCACAGACACCATTGCCGTCAACGGCGAAGCCAAGCTGATTGCTTGTCGTGGTAAGCTAGTTCGGGTGTCAATTATGGAAACGAATTGCCTCCCCAAGGGCGGGGGGAGTGGTCAAGTTACGGCATGGCCCATCTCGGCAAACGCAACCTCCTCACCATCGTCCGCTCGGCGGCCCCGGGCCTGTATCTCGATGGCGGCACGCACGGGGAAATCCTTTTGCCGGGCAAATACATCCCGACGGGCGCAACCGTCGGCGCCAAGCTCGACGTGTTTGTCTATCGTGACTCCGAGGACCGGTTGGTCGCCACCACCCAGAAACCGTTCGCGGTGGTCGGTGAATTCGCCTGCCTGCAAGTGGCCGCGGTCAGCCCGCGCATCGGGGTTTTCCTCAACTGGGGCCTCGAAAAGGACCTCCTGCTTCCGATCCGCGAAATGGATGGACCGCTTAACCCCGGCGACTGGGCGGTCGTGCAGGTGGCGCTGGATGACAAGACCGACCGGCTCGTCGCCACAGCCCGGATCAACCGGCATCTCGATCTCACTCCGCCCCATTATCACGAGGGCGAGTCCGTGAAGCTGCTCGTCGCGAGCAAGAGCCCGCTCGGCTACAACCTCATCGTGAACCACGCCCACCGCGGCCTGATCTACCACACGGACGTGACCGGCACGCTCAAGGTCGGCCAGCAGGTCGAGGGCTATGTCCGCACCATCCGGCCCGACGGCAAACTGGACCTCGCCCTGGGACAGGCGGGCTACCGGCGCATTGGTCCCTTGATGGACCAGATTGTCGAGATCCTGACGGCCAAGGGCGGTCGGATGCCCTACCATGACAACAGTTTGCCGGAGGAAATCCGGGATGTCTTTGGCATGAGCAAGAAGGCCTTCAAACAGGCCATCGGTGCGCTCTTCAAGGAACGCCGCATTTACATCGAGCCCGATGGCATCCGGCTGGTGGAGCCGGACGAGATGAAGTGAGGGATGGACTCATTTCGATTCGTCGCTAAAAAGGCATGCGATGAAACCAACTTTGTCACAGAGGCCACGGAGGCTGCACCGAGCCCACCGAGGGAGAGGCGAATCTCGCGTCATTGCCTGGTAAGTGCCCCGATGCAGACGTGACCTGCCTTACTGCAACTTCTGCTCTGTGGGCTCGGTGTCCACACTCAGTGTTCTCGGTGAAATCCATTCCTTTTATACCATGAAAAACATCCATGCGCCCAAGCAGGCGACCAACTCCTCCAGCCCGCGCAAGGTGATGGTGCGCGAGGTGCCCATCGAGCTCTGCCAGTTCATCAAGTTCGGGGGACTCACCGAGAGCGGCGGCGAGGCGAAACAGTTGATCAGCGAGGGCCAGGTGCTCCTCAACGGCGTGGTCGAGACCCAGAAGCGCAAGAAGCTCGCCGTCGGTGACCAGGTGAAGGCCAACGGCCACACCATCATCGTCCAATTGGGGTGAGTGGTCCACGGCAGGGTCGCCGTGGCTCCATCCAAGATTGACTGGAGTGTGGGCGACCTCCCCCGCGAAGGAAGGGAACCTCCGACCCTGGGATTGGTTACTAAGAAATACAGCACTTCCGATGTTAATTCACCGCGTAACGAACCGGCTGCGCCCGTAAAACATGTCATTCGAATCCTGGGTTCTGGTCATTGGCGGCGTCCTGCTCGGGATGGGATTGACCGCGAGCTATGTGACCCGGCTGCCGTTCACTCCGACCATGGTGTATCTCGCCATCGGCATTCTGCTCGGCCCGGCCGGCTGGGCCGTGCTCCATCTCGATCCCAACGTCCGGGTCACGCTCTTCCATCGTCTCGCCGAGGTGGCGGTCGTCATCTCTCTCTTTACGGTGGGGTTGAAGTTGCGTCTGCCCTGGCGGGACAAACGCTGGGGCCCGCCGTTGGTGCTGGCGTTCGTGTCGATGGCGGTAACGGTCGGCCTGATCACGCTCGTGGGCGTATGGGCCCTGCAACTGCCCTGGGGTGCGGCGGTCTTGCTGGGTGCGATTCTGGCGCCGACCGACCCGGTGCTGGCCTCGGACGTGCAGATGAAGCACCCGGGAGATCGCGACGAGCTGCGTCTGGCCTTGAGCGGCGAGGCCGGCTTCAATGACGGCACCTCTTTCCCCTTTGTCATGCTGGGCCTCGGCTTGCTGGGTTTGCATGACCTGGGGCGGGGTGCGTGGCGTTGGTGGACGGTGGATGTCGGCTGGGCGATTGCGGGGGGGCTGGCCATCGGCGGGGCGCTGGGATGGGGGGCGGGCCGGTTGATTCTTCACATGCGGACCCGGAAACGCGAATCAGTGACATTGGATGAGTATCTTCTGCTCGGATTGATCGGCCTGTCCTATGGGCTCGCCGTCAAACTCCACGCGTATGGCTTTCTGGCTGTATTCGCGGCCGGGGTCGCTGTGCGGGCGGTAGAGCGGCTGCAGACCAGGGTCGATTCCAAGCAGGTGACGAAAGACCTTGCCCGTCATTTCAAAGTTTTGGAACCGGCCAAGGATACCCAGCTTGAGCCTGCCTATATGGCGAGTGCGCTGCTGTCGTTTAATGAGCAACTGGAGCACATTCTTGAAGTGGGCGTGGTGCTGTTGGTCGGCGCTGCATTGTTCGTCGTGGGCCTGGCCCCGGCCGCACTGTGGTTTGTCCCCCTGTTGTTTTGTGTCATCCGCCCGCTGGCCGTCCTGCCGGTGTGGTGGACCGGACGATTGACGCACCGGCAGTTTGCCGGCGTGGCTTGGTTTGGCATCCGGGGCATCGGCTCAATCTATTACCTCATGTATGCCCTGTCCTTGGGCCTGCCGTCCGCGCTGGCCCGCCCGATGGTGGCGCTGACCTTCACGGTGGTGGCGGCCTCGATTATCGTGCACGGGATATCGGTGACGCCATTGCTGGCCTACCTGAAGCGGGCCGATCATTCCACTCGCTGACAATTCCCGGTGCATACCAGGCACCAGCAGCCTTTGCCACTTTATGGTTCCAATGTCTGGGTCGAAACGCCATCGACTTGACCATGTCTTTTGCCGCTCTCGGACTTTCGGAACCCCTGCGGCAGGCCGTCGCCGAGCGTAACTACACGACCCCGACGCCGGTGCAGGTGGCGGCCATTCCGGCCGTGCTGCGCGGCAGCGATGTGTGGGCCTCGGCCCAGACCGGTTCGGGCAAGACGGCGGCATTTGCCCTGCCCATGCTGCAAAGGCTGTCGGCCGGCCGCCGGGAACGGGGGCGTTTCGTCCGCGCCCTGGTCCTCGCGCCCACGCGCGAGCTGGCGGCGCAGATCGGCGAGTCGTTCCGCCTGTACAGTCGTCACCTGCCGGAGGCGGTCAAGGTGCTCGTCGTCTACGGCGGCGTCTCCATCAACCCGCAGATGATGGCCCTCGGGGGTGGCGCGGATGTCATCGTGGCCACGCCGGGCCGGCTACTCGATCTCGTGGACCATAACGCCGTGTCGCTCGGCGCCGTCTCGACGCTGGTGCTGGACGAGGCCGACCGGTTGTTCGATCTGGGGTTCGCTGACGAACTCAACCGCATCCTCGCCCTGCTCCCGGTGCACCGGCAGAATCTGCTATTCTCCGCCACTTTTCCCCCCGAGGTGCAGGCTCTCGCCACCGCCTTGTTGCATAATCCCGTGCGCATCGAGGTGGCGGCCGCGCCGGCCACGACACCCGATATCCTTCAACGGGCCATCGAGGTTGACCCGCTGTGGCGCACCCAGTTGCTGCGTCATCTGATCGAGGAGAACAAATGGACGCGGGTGCTCGTGTTTGTGGCCACGAAATACGCCACGGAGCACATCGCCGAGAAACTGCGCAAGGCCGGCATCGGCGCCACCGCTTTCCACGGCGAACTCAGCCAGGGTGCCCGGACGCAGGCGCTGGCGGCCTTCAAGGCCTCGCAGGTGCAGGTCATGCTCACCACTGACCTGGCCGCGCGGGGCATCGACATCGCGCAGATGCCGGTCGTCGTTAATTTTGACCTGCCGCGGTCGGCGACGGATTACACTCACCGTATCGGTCGCACGGGCCGGGCCGGGGAGAGCGGCCTCGCGGTGAATTTCATCAGCGCCGGCACGCACGCCCATTTCCGGCTGATCGAGAAGCGCAATGGTTTCAGCCTGCCGCGCGAGCAGATCGCGGGCTTCGAGCCGGTCGAGAGCGAGATGCCGGCGGACCCGACGGGGGGCATCAAGGGGAAGCGTCCGAACAAGAAGGACAAGCTGCGGGCCGCGGCGGCGCGCGAAGCCGGTTTGCCTCCCGTTGCGCCAGTTGCCCCGACCAGGAAATTCTCCTGGCCCCGCGTGCGGTGAGCCTTTCCGGAGTATTCAGGAAACGGCAGGGCGCATCTCCGAATGTCGCCAGCAAAAGGCGGGTTTCGGAGACCCCGCCGTACAGCGCCCTGATTCAGTTGTCCAGATCCACCACGCCCTGCGCGGTGCAGAGGGCATTGAGCACACGATAATTGAGGCTGTCCTTGTCGTGGGCGGCGGGATTCACCTTAAAGCCGGTCACGAGCGTCTTCATCACTTCGCCATGGGATTTGGCATTCGGGGTGAGCTGGATTCGTTCCAAGGCCCGCGGTCCGTGGCCGATGAACGCGGCGGACGCCGCAAACAAATGCCGGACTTCCTCCCTGGTCTGCTGATTACCGCTGCGGACGGTGACTTCCATCAGTCCGTCCGGAGTCTCAAATTTGAAAGGCATCTGCTGCAGTCTGATTTCCATGGGTTGAGTATACCCACTATGTCTCCGGTGGAAAGGTATTACTCCGGATGCGCCTGGTCCGATGGCCTAACGCCTCCAGCCTATCGCTTACCACCGAAACAATACGGGCACGATTTGTCCGGCACGTAATGCGGGTGACGTTGCTCGGCTTCGGTCAGTGGCATCTGGCAGGCGAAACACATGACAGTATTCGTTTCGCGCAGGGCCGGATCCACGCCAACGCGCTGGTCGAACACGAAGCATTCGCCCTCGTAGTGCGCGCCGCCGCATTCCTCGAAATATTTCAGAATGCCGCCGTCGAGCTGGAGCACATGCTTGAAGCCAGCCTGCTCCATGAAGGGTCCGGCCTTCTCGCACCGGATGCCGCCGGTACAGAACATGACGATGGGCTGTTCCTTCAGCTCCGCGGGCAACCGGCCGACCGCTCCCGGGAAATCGCGGAAATTTTCGATGCCGGCCGGCACGGCGCCGCGGAAGGTTCCCAGGCGCACTTCGTAGTCATTGCGGGTGTCGAGCAGAGTCACGGGCCGGCCCTCGTCGAGCCATTGTTTGAGCGTGCGGGCCGGGAGCTTGGGCGTGGGGCGGCGCGCGGGATCGATGCCGGGCACACCGAAGGCGATGATTTCCTTTTTGATCTTCACCAGCATCCGGTTGAAGGGCTGATCGTCACTCTCGCTTTCCTTGGGGGCCAGGTCAGCGAGTCCGGGCAGGGTGTGGATGACGGCCAGGAGACTGTCAATCGGGGCCCGTTCGCCCGCGACGAAAAAATTGATGCCCTCGGGACTGAGCAAGATGGTGCCCCGGAGCCCACCCGCGGCGGCCACCGCCCTGAGTTGGTCCCGCCACGCCGGCAGATTGTCCAGCGGAGTGAACTTGTAAGCGGAGAGGTTGATGATGCCGGGCATGCGGCAGGCATGCAGTGCGGCCTGCCGCATTCACGCAAGCGCGGGTTTAGTAGAAGACGTTGCGATCGAGCGACCGGTACTGGATCGCCTCGAGCAGGTGCGGGGATTGGATGGATTCCGCCTCGGCGAGGTCGGCGATGGTGCGGGCGACCTTGAGGATGCGGTCATAGGCGCGCGCGGACAGAGAGAGCTGCTCCATCGCCTGCTGCAGCAGGTCGCCCAGTGCGGCATCGATGGCGCAGTACCGCTTGATCTGCGAGGGGGGCATGCGGGCATTGGCGGTCAGCCGGGTGCCCCGGAAGCGGATGAGCTGATGTTGCCGGGCGATCTCGATGCGCTCGCGCATGGCGGCGGACGATTCGCCGCTTTTGTCACTCCGCAATTCCGTGATCGAGAGGGCGGGGGCCTCGACATGAAGATCAATCCGGTCGAGGAGCGGACCGCTGATGCGGGCGCGGTAGCGCTGGATTTGCGCCGGGGCGCACCGACATTCATGCTTGGGGTCACCCAGATAGCCGCAAGGGCAGGGATTCATGGCCGCCACGAGCATGAAACTGCAGGGCAGGGTGACCTTGCCGGCGCTGCGGGAGATGGTCACGTGTCCGTCCTCGAGCGGCTGGCGCAGCACCTCGAGGGCAGAGCGCTGGAACTCGGGCAGCTCGTCGAGGAAGAGCACGCCGTGGTGGGCGAGGGAAATCTCGCCGGGACCGGGAATGGTGCCGCCACCGAGCAGGCCGACGTCGGAAATGGTGTGGTGCGGCGCGCGGGCCGGCCGCTGCAGGAACTGCAAGCCGCCTTGC
>JANMTJ010000723.1:0-2542 GCA_031390295.1 Oleiharenicola sp. | reverse complement strand
CGCCGGAGGGCCGAGGAGTGCCGGGAACCCTCCAACATCATGCCCCGGCTGGGGCACCGCTACCCGCGCGAACCCTATCGGAAAATTTTGAGCAGCCTGCGCGACCGCCGGCTCGCGCTGGCCGACACCGACCTGCTTGAGCTGTCCGAGTCTGACTCCAACCAGGCCAAGACTGAAACGGTGCGCGGGATCCTGGCGCAAATCGAGGCGGACCTCCTGCGGGATCGGGCGGCCCCGCTGGCGTGCGGCGAACTGCGCGATGCGCTCACGTGCATCGACGTATTTGGGCTGGGCATGGTCCGGCTTGACCTGCGCCAGCATTCCGGGCCGCATGCCCACGCGATCGCCGAGCTGCTGGCGCAGCCGGATTACGAGCAACTCGACGAAGCGCACAAGCAGGAGTTGCTGACTGCCGCCCTGAAGCAGGCTGAGGTGCTGCCGCCGGGTCGCGTGGCCAGTCTGTCCCCGGAATCCCGGACGATCATCGAACCACTGCGGCTCGTGGTAAAGGCCCAGGCGCAATACGGCGCCGACTCACTTGGCATCTATATCATCAGCATGACCAACGAGGTCTCGGATGTGCTGGAGGTGATGCTGCTCCAGGCCCTGTCAGGGGCGCGGTTGCCGATCGCACCACTGTTTGAGACCCTCGACGACCTCAACCGTGCGCCCCAGGTACTCGCCGCGCTCTTCGCGCATCCGGCCTATGCGCCCGAATTGGCGCGAAACAGCCGTCACCAGCATGTCATGCTGGGTTACTCGGACAGCAACAAGGACTGCGGGTATCTCACCGCCAACTGGGCATTGTTCCAGGCGCAGGATGCGATCATGCGGGTCTGCCGCCAACACCGGATGCGCATCACGCTTTTTCACGGCCGGGGTGGCAGCATTGCCCGCGGCGGTGGTCCCGCGGCCAAGGCAATCCTGGCCCAGCCGGTCGGGCTGAAAGATGGCGGCATCCGTGTGACTGAGCAGGGCGAGGTACTGTCCACCCGCTACCAAGACCCCGACCTCGCGCACCGCGTGCTCGAGCAGATGGCTTATGGCGTGCTGCTCGGGGCCAACGAAGCCCAGCGGGGTTCCCGGCGCATCCCGAAGCGCTGGCTGAAAGCGATGGAGCAGATGAGTGGGGCGGCACTGGCGGCCTATCGCGCCTGTGTGCACGATGACCCGGAGTTCCTCACCTTTTGGCGGCAAGCCACGCCGATTGACGAGATCAGCGAGCTCAATTTCGGCTCGCGCCCGACTTACCGGCGCAAGGGCAGCGTGAGTGTGGGTGACTTGCGGGCGATTCCGTGGGTGTTCTCCTGGATGCAGAGTCGTTTCAACTTTCCGGGCTGGTATGGCCTGGGCAGCGGGCTGAATGCCGTGCTCGCCCGCGGGCCGGCCGGCGAGAAACTGCTGCGCGAGATGTACCAGCGCTGGCCGTTCTTTCAGACGACCATTGCCAATGCCCAGCTCACGATGTGCAAGGCCGACATGTCCATTGCCCGGGTCTATGCCGCGCTGGTGGAGGACGAGGGCATCCGCGAGCGGGCGCTGGCCCGTATCCTCGAGGAATTCAAGCAGACCGAGAAGGCGATGCTGATCGTGACCGGCCAGAGCCAGTTGCTGGAGAACGAGCCCGTGCTCGCGCGCTCGATCAAGCTGCGCAATCCCTACGTCGATCCGCTGAATTACCTGCAGGTGGAGATGATCAAACGCCGCCGGGCCAGACACCTGAAGAAGACCGATCGCGAGGGGATCCGGGCCGTGCTGGAACTGACCGTCAACGGCATCGCCGGCGGGTTGAAGAACACGGGGTAAACCGGGAGCCCCGTGTCGTGACTCGGCGACAATCGGCTCGGCGCCGATCAGTTTCCCGCTTTGCTGCCGAGCAAATGCTCGTCGAACCAGTCGGAGCAGATCGAAAGGTCCTTTTCCCAACCGAGATAACCGTGCCCGGCACCTGGCTTGACGATGAGTTTGAACCGGGCGCCGACTTCCTTGCATTTCTGTTCGAAGATCTGCGACTGGTAAAGTGGCACGATCTTATCCGAGTCGCCTTGGATTACCAGCGTCGGCGGCATACTGACTGTGATAAAATTAATAGGAGAGATTTCTTTGCCAAACTCCTGCCGGCTTTCGTGGGTGGCCCATCTCGGACCGAACGCCGGCGCATACTTGCGCGTGGGTTCATAATCCCAACCGTCTTCACCGGGCTTGCTCCAGTTCAAAAAGTCCGTCGGCGGATAAAAGCACGCCACCGCCTCAACGGCGCTGCTCACGCGGTCGACGGGATCCTTGGCGTCAGGTTTGCCCGGCCCACCTTGCGTGCCCATCGTCAGCGAGAGATGCCCACCCGCGCTGCCGCCGCTAATGCCGAATTTCCTCGGATCGACGCCCCACCGACTGGCGTTGTGCCGCACGAAACGGACGGCGCGATGAATATCCTCCTCGATCTCCGGAATGATGAAGCGCGGTTGCGAGCCATGCACGATCGCGAAAACGGTGTAGCCGCGATCGAGCAGCGGCTGGAACAAAGCGGCGTGATCGCCGGCTA
>JANMTJ010000423.1:0-2698 GCA_031390295.1 Oleiharenicola sp. | reverse complement strand
GACCTCAACGGCGATGATTCCGTCTTCGGCGACAACGAGGGTGGCGACAACTTCGACCTGGAGGACACCGCCTACGGCTGGCTGCTCCAGACCAGCCCGGGCCTGACCCTCGGGCAGTACGCCACGCAGGTCTACGGCATCATGAACGTCACCCAGGCCTATGTGGACAGCCTCAAGAACAAGGTGCTCTCCGACATCAACAACGTGCAGTCGAAGGGCACCGAGCTTGAGATCTACTACAACCCGACCAAACACCTGACGTTCAAGGCCACCATCACGCAGCAGCAGGCCATCGACACGAGCATCTCGCCCAACATCCAGCGCTACATTGACGCGCGTTATCAGACCTGGACAACGGTGACAGTGCCCACGGCCCTCCGGCCCGACGGCACCCAGATTCCCAATGCCGGGCGCCTCTGGTGGGAAGTCGGTTCGCAGACGACCGTGCTGGCTCCGGGCGTGGACAACGGCACCAACGCCCCGCGCAATTTCTATGCGGTCAGCGTGGACGCCCCCTACGCCCTCGCGGTCACCAACTCCGGCAAACCCCGGCCGCAGACCCGCGAGTGGCGCGCCAACCTGACGACGAACTACAAGCTCGCCGGCCTCGGCACCGACCGCAAGTGGCTCAAGAACATGTCGGTCGGCGGCACGGTGCGCTGGGAAGACCAGGCCACGATCGGCTTCCTCGCCGGTCCGGCCAGCGCCGACGGTGCCGTCCGCCGCCTCGATGGCTCCAAGCCGGTTCTCGACAAGGCCCGCTACTACGCCGACGCCATGGTCAGCTACAACATGAAGATGTTCAACGACCGCATCAGCGCCCGCTTCCAGCTCAACATCCGCAACGTGCTGGAGAGCGGCCGCTTGCAGGTCGTCGGCGTCAATCCCGACGGCACGCCGTGGAACTACCGCATCATCGATCCGCGGCAGTTCATCCTCACCGCCTCCTTCGACCTCTGAGGCCCCGGCCAGCTTCAGGCTGCAAACCCCACCGGTCTTCCCGGCGGGGTTTTTCTTTACCTCTTCCGACCATGACCCGTAACGCCAGTGATCCAGCCACCGCCAATTGTTGCATGAACACCTGCCGTGTCCTCGCTGCGGCATCCCTGCTTTTCGCCGCCGCCCTGGCGCCGGCCGCCAACAAGGATGACAAGCCCGTCACGGGCTTCCAATTCGAGCTGCTGCCCCGTGCGTTCCAGAAAAAGCCGCTCGTGGATGTGCACGTCATCACCGAGATGACCCCCTCCGGCCGCACGCAACCCGTGCCCACCGCCGCGCAACCGGCCTACTATGTCACCCGTCCCGCCGGCCAGCTCGCGCTCGGGCAGGGCTCGCCGGCCAATGAGAAACCCGCCGACGTGGCCAAGCTCGAGGCATTGATGGCTGCCTCCCTCGCCGTCTCGCATTACCTCCCGGCCAAGGAGGGCCAGGAGCCCAGGCTCGTCATCATCTATTCCTGGGGCTCCCATTCCGCCCCCCTCGGACAGGATGACCCCTCCTTCAACGAGGAGACCTCGGACGACGGCGCCACGACCCGATCTGCCGACACCGGCGAATCCCAGGACACGCTGATCCGTGAAATGCTCGAACGCGCCAAGCTGGTCGGGGGTGACAAGTTCGCCGCCGACCTCATCAAGGCGATCAACCAGGAGGCGGCCATGCGGCGGGCGACGCCCGAGAACAGCCTCGACGCGCTCGCCAGCCCGATGGGCCCGATCAGCTTTGGCATGATGAGCCCGATGGAGCGGTTCCGGAACCGCAACCCGAAGACAATGGGCATGCTGGAGGACATCGGCGGCAGCATCTATTTCGTGATCGCCTCGGCCTACGACGCGACCTCGGTCGCCGCCAACAGGCGCGTGTTGCTCTGGCGCACCAAGATGACCACCCGCGCCACCGGCCTGAACCTGGCCGAATCCATGCCCTCGCTCATCGTCACCGCCGGCCCGTATTTCGGCAAGGACATGAATGAGAGCGAAAGCATCCGGCGCCGGCTCAGTCGCGATGGTACCGTCGAACTCGCCCCGTTGGAGATCCTCGGCGTGGCCGAGGGCCAAAACCAGCCTGGCCAGGACCGATCCGCGCCGGACAAGCCAGCCGAACCACCGAAGAAGAATTAGCTCGTGCGAAACGTTCAGCGGACTTGGTCGGGCTCCACCATTATAGGGGTTCGCATATCAGCCCGACCTGCAGTGTGCCGTGTCCCTCGCAGCCAGACGACACACCCCGCCCTGACGGGCACCCCTCTGCATAAAGGGGATCTTCGTCAAACTGGATTTGGTTCCCCTCTATCAAGAGGGTTGGCGCGATAGCGACGGGATGTGTCAGGCTATTGTGAGAACCTTGATAATGAATCAATTGGGCCGGAGGGCACCGCCGCGAACTGTCCGAGGGCGGGCCCGATGCCGGGGTTGAATTACCCGGGTTGAGCTGCATCCTCCTTCCTGCGCCGTTTCCCTACACCCCCCGCCGGCGCCGGTCATCCCTCCCTCCCCATGAACTTTGGCAGCCTTCACCCCATCGATATCCTGGTCGTCGTCGCCTATCTCGTGGCTGTGGTCTGGATCGGCCGCCGGGCCTCCGGTGCCACCCAGAATGAGGACGGTTTCTTCCTGGCGGGCCGCAAGCTGGGCAAGCTCTACCAGTTCTTTCTGAATTTCGGCAACGCCACCGAGCCGCAGGGGGCGGTGAGCACCGC
>JANMTJ010000699.1:0-7653 GCA_031390295.1 Oleiharenicola sp. | reverse complement strand
GGCGACCTGCTCGAAATCGAGTACCTGGACATCGTGCCCGAGCGCTACGGCTGGACGCGCTTCGCGCCGGGCGGCGGGTTCCTGCCGGATCTCTTCGACCATCATTTCGTCGCGCACTGGGACATCACGCCCGAGTACGCGACCTCACCGCAGCTGCCCGGCGTGCGCATCCCGAACGGCGCGTTCATGGGGACCGCCGGCCTGGCGCCTTCTCACGAGCAATTGATCTGGCCACTGTTGCGGTCGTCAATATCATCAACAGGAAAACGGCGCAAAACCGAGTTCGCCTGCTGTTACGAAATGTGGCGCAGCAGACTGACATAGAAGCCATCGGTGTTGCGTGTACCGGGTAGCAGAAGCGTACCGAGGCCGTCGAAAGTGCCGCCGTGGGTGTCGGCGGAGGGCTCGGGTTTGAACGCAGGATGAGATTTTAGGAACGCAGCGACAACGTCGTGGTTTTCGTGATGACTGAGAGAGCACGTGGCGTAGATGAGGAGTCCGCCGGGTTTCACGCGCGAAGCATTGACCGTGAGAATTTCCAGCTGCGTCCTGGTGAATGAGGTGATCGTCTCGGGTTTCACATACCACTTGAGGTGCGGTTGACGGCGCCACGTGCCGGACCCGGAGCACGGCGCGTCGACGAGGACGCCGTCATAGGTGCCGGTGGGTTCCCGGACGATGGCGATGTTGTCGAGCCGGGCGCGTTTGGCGCGGTCATCGAGTTCGTCGAGGATGTCGGGCCGGATGTCAGTGGCGTCCACGTGACCGGTGTCACCGAGCATCCGCGCGAGCTGAAGGGTCTTGCCACCGGCCCCGGCGCAGGCGTCGAGCCAGCGGCCACCCGGGGCGATCGGGGCGCAGGCGAGCACGAGCACGAGCTGCGAGCCCAAGTCTTGGATCTCCAGGAAACCGCGGCGATAGGCATCGGAGCCCGCCACCTCGGCGTTGGGCGGCAGGCAGAGGGCGTCGGGAAAGTCGGCCGGCTGTTCAAAGGTCCATTGCCGGGCGCGAAACTCGTCGAGGACGATGGCGCGGTCGTTGCACTGGATGCGGACCCATACGCCGGCGCGGCTGTTGAGGGCGTCGAGATGGGCGGGAGTGAACGCCGCCGGACAATGCTCCTTGAACCAGCCAGGCAGTAAGACTTCTGGCTTAAAGCTTCCAGCTGACAGCTTGCTGGTTAGTGCCGCAGCCTTGTCCGCAAGGCTGTCAGGCACGACTGGCCAGTCGGCGCAGTGGGCGGCGCGATAGGCGGAAGTGGGTTTGAGGTCGGGAGCCAGCCAAGCCGTGAGCTTGGCAGCGAGGTCGGGAGTCGAGTCGAGAAGAGGGTTAATCCAAGGGTAAAACCGCAGGTAGGTATAGACGAGTTCGCGGTAGAGCTTGCGGTCGCGGGAGCCGATGGCGCGGTGGCGGGCGAAGAGTTCCTTGATGCGCCGGGGCAGGGCGCTGTCGCGGCCGATGTGCGGGCGCAGCTCGGCCACGAAGGCCAGGAACAGGCGCTGCTGGTTGGCGGCGATGTTGGGATTCATGGACGAATTACCCAAACAGTTTAACCACGGATTGCACGGATGATCACGGATAGGATTTCGCCTTTATCCGGCATTGATCCGTGTAATCCGTGGCAAAACCCTGCTGAGGACTTGGGCTCAGAACTTCAGGAGCTCGACCTCGATGTTGAGGGCGAAGGAGCCTTCGCGGCGGGGGCCGTCGAAGAAGGAGACCTCGTATTTGACCGCCCAGGTCTGGCCGAGGCGCTGCCAGACGCCGTAGCTCTGCTCGTTGAAGCGGTTGCGGCGGCCGTCGTAGCGCCAGAGGGCGGTGACGTCAAAGGACTCGTTGAGGCGCCGGCGGTATTCGAGAAAGTATTCGTCGTAGTCGCTGCGGAGAAAATGCGTGGCCAGGCGAAGTGACCACCATTCCTGGTCGATCAACGTGATACCGGTGTTGAGCTCCTGCTGCCGGGTGGAGTGGGGATTGAAGCGGTGAAACAGCTCGAAGCGCACCCACGGCGCGGGCGTGAGGGCGATCTCGGTGTAGATGTCGGAGAGATGACGCTGCCCGGCGGCGGGATCAAAGCGGTAGTCGGCGGCGAAGTTGAGTGCGGCGAGGTTGCGCGAGCCATACTGGGGGTCGCGGGTCTGGAGCGTGTTGTTGAAGGAGAGCCGGACGGTGTTGAGCGCGGTGAGGTCGTCGAGGTTGCGGGAGTCGCCGATCGACAGGGGCTGCAGGTAGGTGGAGAAGACCCGGCGATCGATGGGCGGGATGTAGGCGCGGCCGTGGGCGGCCTCGGGGGCGTAGCGGTAGGAGAGTTTCGGCTCCACGAGGTGGCGGAGACCGTCGATCTCCCAGATGGCGCTCTTGAAGTCAGAGGTGCCACTGGCGAGCAGACGGGCGTCGAAGCCGACTTCGCCGATGGTGCGGGTGTATTCGTCCTTCCCCCCCAGGGCGTCGGTGTAGTGGGTCACCCGGCCCCCGGCAACGGGGTTGAAAGTGAACCATGGGGTTGGCGCGATGGGGCGCTCGATGCCGTAGTAGGCGTCGAAACGGGTGGTGCGCAGGCGCGGATCGGTCCCGAAGGCGTCGGACTCGAGGGCGACGGCGCTGGCGTTCAGGCGGTGGTAGGAGCCGAGCGGGGCGGCGACGGGCAGGAGATCGAAGCGAAGCTCGGGCAGGCGTTCCTGGACGCGGTGGTACTGGTTGGGATGAAAACGGGCAAACGCGCTGAGCGAGGTGTTGGCCTGCGTATAGGCGGCCTCAACGAAGGAATCGGGCTGCTGCACGCGGTCGAATTCCTTGTGGCGGAAATCGCGCAGGACCTCGGAATCGCTCCAGTAATTGAACTGGCCGTCGAGGGTGAAGTGCTCGCCGTGGTGCTGCCGGTGTTCCCAAGTCAGGAAGGAGCGTTCACGCGGTACCGCGGCCCCGAGAACATCGGTGCGGCGGTCGCCGCTGTCGCTGATGTAACCGCTGCGGAGCTCGCCATCCTGGGAGCCGTTGTTGTCCGCGAGGTGATAACTGCCGGAGGGTCCGGCCATGACGCCGCGGGCCGAGTAGAGACCGACGTCGGCCCCCAGTTTCACCCCCCGGGCCACCGGCAGGTGGAAACCGAGTTCGGTGAAGGCTCCAAGTCGACCGCGGTAACCGACGCGGGCGCTGACGTAGGAGATGAAATCCACGTCCAGGGAGTGCTCGAACCGGGGGAAGCGCAGGAAATGCCCGCCCAGCAGGCCGATGCTCAACCCCTCGGCGCTGACGATCCGGTCGCGGGCGTAGGTGAGGCGGTTGGCGCGGATCGAGGGGGTGTAGCTGGCGCTTTCGCGGAAAAAGACCGTCGCATTGGTGAAGACCAGCTCGTCGAAGGTGCCCTCAACCGTCTCACCCGAGACGTAGACGGGGAACTGACCCACGCGCAGATTGCGCGCCGTGAGATGACCGCTGGGGGTGTGATAGGTGCCCTCGTCGCCCACGAGGCGGCGGGCGCCGGAGGTCATGATCAGGTGCCCGCGGGCGGTGGCGGTCTGGGTGGCGGCGTTGTAGCGGATCTCGTCAGCCGTGAGCAACATTTCACCCAACACCAGGCGTGCATCCCCGGTCACGATCACGTCCTTGGTGGCGCCGTCATAGAGGGAATTCGCACCGGTAAGTTCAGGCTGGCCGGACTGGGCGCGGGCCATCGCGGCGGTCAGGACCAGGACGGCCCCGAGAGCACAGAGGTGGCGAAGAACTCGGGCAAATAGCATAGTGATTGAAGTGGCGAGGGGAGCGGGTCGGTGCAACGAGATTTCCCGGGGGAGCAGGTTCTGACTGGTAGCGAGGACAGGGGTTCCCGTTGCCGCCTGCTGGCGGCCCGGGATTTGTCCCCCGGTTCTCGCCGGGGCGAAACCGGGGCAAACGTTTCTGCTAGACGAGGAGGTATGACGCGGCAGAGTGGAGGCCAACCAACCGTGATCATCCCGGCTCCAGAGCTGCAGGCTTTTCTGCACAATCATCAGGCGAACCCGCACGGCTGGCTGGGCATGCACCCGGCCAAGGTGAAGCGAAAATCGGGCGTCGTGGTGCGGGCGTTCCGGCGCGGGGCGGTGAAGTGCGCGGTGGTGGAACTCGAGGCCCCGGGCGCCCCGGCTCATCCGATGGAAATGCTGGCGCCGGAGGGATTCTTCGAGGTGTTCCTGCCGGGCAAGAAGCTGTTCAAGCACCAGCTGCGTTACGAGACCTCCTGGGGCGACATCCATCAGGTCTACAACGCCTACTCCTTCCTCCCTTCGCTGTCGGAGCAGGATCTCTACCTCTTCAACGAGGGCAATGAGCACCGCATCTACGAGAAGCTCGGGGCGCATCCGCGCATGATGGGTGACGTGCCCGGAGTGGCCTTTGCGGTGTGGGCCCCGGCGGCGTCCCGGGTGTCACTGGTGGGCAATTTCAACGCGTGGGACGCGCGCTATCACCCGATGCGGCCGCTCGGCGGCTCGGGCGTGTGGGAGCTGTTCGTGCCCGATGTGGGCGAGGGTGAGTTCTACAAGTTCGCCGTCTGGGACCGGCACGGGCACATGCGGCTGAAGACGGACCCCTATGGCACGCGCTTCGAGGCGCCGCCGAACAACGCGGCGATTGTCTGCAGCACCGGACGCTACCAGTGGAATGATGCGGCCTGGCTTGCCCAGCGCGCCGCGTCGGCCGGCAATCCCGACCGGCCGATGTCGGTCTACGAGGTGCACCTCGGTTCGTGGCGACGCAACCTCGCCGAGGCCGGCCGGTGCTACACCTACCGGGAGCTGGCCCCCATGCTGGCGGATTACGTCAGTGAGATGGGCTTCACGCACATCGAGGTCATGCCGGTGGCCGAGTTCCCGTTCCCGGGGTCGTGGGGCTACCAGGTGACGGGCTATTTTGCCCCGACGCACCGCTGGGGCACGCCGGAGGATTTTCAGTTCTTCGTGGACCACCTGCACCAGCGCGGCATCGGCATCATCGTGGACTGGGTGCCGGCGCATTTCCCGCGCGATGCGTTCGCACTGGCGGATTTCGACGGCACCCACCTCTACGAGCACGCCGATCCCCGGCTGGGTGCGCACCAGGACTGGGGCACCCTGATCTTCAACTACGGCCGGCACGAGGTGCGGTGCTTCCTCATCGCGAGTGCGCTCTCGTGGTTTGACCGCTACCACATCGACGGTGTCCGGGTGGATGCGGTGGCCTCGATGCTCTACCTCGATTACTCACGCAAGGAAGGCGAGTGGATCCCCAACCGCCACGGCGGCCGCGAGAACCTCGAGGCCATCAGCTTCCTGCGGCAGGTGAACGACCTGGTGCATCATTACTATCCCGGGGCCCTGACCATCGCGGAGGAGTCCACGGCGTTCCCCATGGTGAGCCACCCGACCCGGGACGGGGGCCTGGGCTTCGACTACAAGTGGAACATGGGCATGATGCACGACACGCTCCTCTATTTCCAGAAGGATGCCGTCCACCGCAAATGGGCGCACGACAAGCTGACCTTCGGGATGGTCTATCAATATTCGGAGAAATTCATCGCGGTCTATTCGCATGACGAGGTCGTCCACCTGAAGGCCTCGATGCTCACCAAGATGGGCGCGAGTTCCCATGGCGAGAAGGCGGCGACGCTGCGCGCCCTCTACGGTTTCATCTGGATGTATCCGGGCAAGAAGCTGCTCTTCATGGGCGGCGAGTTCGGCCAGGGCCACGAGTGGAACTATGACTCGGGACTCGAGTGGCACCTGCTCCAGTATCCCGAGCACGAGGGCCTGCGCCTGCAGGTGCGCGACCTGAACCGGCTCTACCTAGGCGAGCCGGTCCTCAGCACGACCGACTACCGGCCGGAGTCGTTCCGCTGGGTGAACGCCTCCGACGGCGACCAGAGTGTGATCAGTTTCCTGCGGCTGGATCCGGCGGGTCAGGCCGCCTACCTCGTGGTCGGCAATTTCACGCCGATGACCCGCACGCGCTACAACGTGGGCGTGCCGCACCGGGGTTATTGGCGCGAGGTCATGAACACTAATTCCAGCTATTACGGCGGCGCGGGCTTCGGCAACCATGGCGGCCGGCCGGCCACGACGGCCCCGGCCGACGGCTTCGAGCAATCCCTCAGCCTCACGCTGCCGGGGCTCACCGTACTCGTGTTCAAGTGGACCGCGGGCGCCGGAGCCCAGGGTTGACCTGCCCCCGAGCCAGAACACGATACAGGCATGAAAACCGGCCGGACGTTGCTGGGGGTGCTTGGTCTGGCGGCCGCGATCCAACTGGCCGCCGCCGACAAGCCGAAGATCACGGCGATGGAGCGCTCGCAGGGCTGGCGGCTGATTTTCGACGGTGAGTCATTGAGCGACTGGCGCGGCTACCAGCTGAAAAAAGTGCCCGCGAACTGGACGGTGGCCGACGACTGGGCGACGAACAGCGGCGGCCCGGGGCTGGTCTCGGAGGAGGATTTCCAGGATTTCGAACTCCAGTTCGACTGGAAGGTGTCGGACGGAGGCACGGCCCAGGCTTACCTGCGGGTGGATGAGGATGGGGCTGGTCCGGAGGAAACCGGCCTGCTGGTGGAGTTGGCGGGTGGCTCCGCCATGGGCGGCAATGGCGGGCTGACCAAGCTTTGGCGGGAAATAACCCCGCAGCCCGGCCTGTGGTATCGCGCCAAGATCACGGTCCATGGCAATCAGGTGGAGCACTGGATCAATGGCGACCGGGTGCTCACCTACCTGGTTGATTCGCCCGAATGGCGGACGGCGGTGGCCGGCAGCCGGTTCAAGGCTTTCCGCGATTACGGCAAGCTGCCCCGCGGCCGCCTCGTGCTGGCCGGCTCGGGTGCGTCATTCCGCAACATCAAAATCCGGCCGAATTGAGGCCGGGCCGGGATCACCGCGGCGGCTCGACGTCGATATTGAGCTTCTCGAGCGTGACGCCGAGCTGGCGGTCGTATTCGGCCAGCGCCTTGGCGTAATCGGACTGCGCCGCGGCCTCGCGCACCTCGGCAAAGGACAGGATCTCCTGCTGTTGCGCGACGAAGAAGGTGCTGCTCTGGCCGACACGCAGGCGCTTCACCTCGGCATCGAGCGTGGCCTGGGCGAGTTCGCGCGCCTGCCGGTTGACCTGGATGCGCTTTTGCGCGGTTTCGATCTGGCCGGCGGCGTTGCCGACGAGGACCACGATGGCCTGCTCCACCTGCTGCAGCTGGGTCTCGGCCTGGCGTTGCTGGAGCCTGGCCGCCCGATAGCGGCCGCGCTCGGTCGTGAAGGTGAGGGGGACGGATACGACGACGCCCCAGCTGTAACTGCGGTAGTCCTGATCCTGCACCTGCCGGCGGCTGGCGGCGCGGCTGGCATCGTAGCCGTTCGCGCCGTAACTTCCGACCAGGTCGACGCGGGGCAGGAGTTGGTTGAACTGCAGGCGTGAGTTGATGTCGCTGCGTTGCAAGGCGAGCCTGGCCTGCTGGTAATCAGGACGTTTTTCGAGGGCGACGCGGAAGTCAGCGACCGGATCCACCACGACGATGGGCGCGGGCGCAGGGGGTTCGATGGTCAGTCGCTCGTTGAGCAGACCGGTGGTCCGGTCGTCGCTGATGAGCTGCTTGAAGGCATTTTCAGCTTCGCTCACCTGCCGCTCGGCGGAGAGCACATTTTCCTGCCGGCTGGCCACACG
>JANMTJ010000684.1:0-5706 GCA_031390295.1 Oleiharenicola sp. | reverse complement strand
AGCGACACGGTCGCGCCGAGGTTGGCCTTGGTAAGCTGGGCGCAATGATGGGTGCGTTTCATAGGGACGGATCGCCCAACCAAACGGCCCGCCCCACCCCGGGGCAATCAGAATTTCCTGCCGGCAGTGTCCTATGTGGGCATCCAGAACACACCCCGCCCTGCCGGGCACCCCTCTTCATAGAGGGGATTTACGGTCGCGTGGGTTTAGAGTCCCCGCTATCAAGAGGGGTGGCGCGCGAGCGCCGGGGTGTGTTCACCATCGTGCAAGCCTCAATAGGCTTTTCCCAAATGCAGAATGATGCTCTCATCTCTCACCCCCGCGGACCACCCCTCCCTCCTGCGCATGAAAAGTACCATCAACATCCGGCTCGGCTTCATGATGTTCCTCCAGTTCTTCATCTGGGGGGCTTGGTACACCTCGATCGCGGTTTACATGACCGCGCAGGGCATGGGCAGCCTGACCCACTGGCCGTTCACGGTGAATCCGATCGCGGCCATCGCCGCCCCGTTCTTCCTCGGACTCGTGGCCGACCGGTTCTTCGCGACCGAGAAGGTCCTTTCGGTGCTGCATCTCGCCGGCGGCGTGGTGCTGCTCCTGGTGCCGCAGCTCAGCAGCAACCCGGTGGCCTTTATCATCGGCCTGCTCGTCTACAACCTCTGCTACATGCCGACCCTGGGCCTGGCCAATTCCCTGGCGTTCCACCACATCGAGGATCAGGAGAAGACGTTCCCGCGCATCCGGGTGTTCGGCACCATCGGCTGGATCACCGCGGGGCTCGGCGTTTCCTTCGTCCTCGGCCGGGCCCTGGGCACGGTCGCCGAAAGCACGGCCGCCCCGCTCTACACCGCCGGCATCGCCTCGCTGGTCCTCGGCGTCTTCTGCCTGAGCCTGCCCCACACCCCGCCCTCGGCCAAGGGCCGCAAGGTCTCGATTGGCTCCATCCTCGGCCTCGACGCCTTCCGCGAGCTCGGCAGCGGGCCATTCTATGTTTTCCTGCTCAGCTCCTTCCTGATCTGCATCCCGCTGGCGGCCTACTACAACTTCACCCAGCTCTTCCTCGGCGCGGCCGGGGTTACCAACATCGCGGCCACCCAGACCCTCGGCCAGATGTCGGAGGTCGGCTTCATGCTGCTGATGCCCTTCTTCTTCGCCCGGCTCGGCGTGAAGTGGATGCTCATCGTCGGCATGCTGGCGTGGGTCACCCGCTACTCGCTCTTCGCCCTCGGGGCGCCGGAACAGGTGCAGTGGATGGTCATCGGCGGTATCGCCCTGCACGGCATCTGCTACGACTTCTTCTTTGTCACCGGTCAGATCTACGTGGACAAGAAATCCTCCCCGAGCGTCCGCGGCCAAGCGCAGGGCATGCTTGTGCTGGTCACCTATGGCGTCGGCATGCTGATTGGTGCGCAGATCGCGGGCCTTACGTACAATAGCTTCCTGCAGGACTCGGCCGCGCTCACCCCGGCGCAATGGCAGTCCTTCTGGTGGATCCCGGCCGGTTTCGCGCTGGTCGTGCTGGTAATCTTTGCCGCACTGTTCCGCGACAAGACCGTCCAGGCGGATCGGAAGATGTAAGCCATGGAGAGGCGGCGATCCCGCCGCGGTTTCCGATCTACGCGCCGGGGTCGGCGCGACTCCAACTCACGGGATCCACTGCCGCAGAAACTGCCGGCATTCGAGCAGCGCACGTTTGCGGTCGGCCAGGCTGCCCTCGAAATCCTTGTCCTCGACCTCGACCACCACCGGGCCCTTCCAGCCCGCCTCGCGCAGGGTCGCGAAATAGGCGCCCCAGTTGATGTCGCCCCGGCCCGGCAGCTTCGGGTCATGGAACGTCAGCGGGTTGGCCAGGATGCCGTGCTCGTCGAGCCGGTCGCGATGCACCTTCGCATCCTTGAGGTGCAGATGGTGCAACCGCGCCGTGAACTCCCGCAACGGCCTCAGGTAATCCATCTGCATCCACACCAGGTGCGACGGGTCGTAGTTCAGCCCGAAATTGGCGTCGGGAATGAGCTCGAACATCTTCCGCCAGATCGCCGGCGAATATGCGAGGTTCTGCCCTTTCGGCCACTCATTGTCGGTGAAATACATCGGGCAGTTCTCGATGCCGATGGCCACGCCGTGCTCCGCCGCGAATTTCACCAGCGGCGGCCAGGCCTGCGCGAAGAGCTTCAGGTTCTCGGTCTCGTTCAGCGCCTGGTTCCGCCCGACAAAGGTGTTCACGTTGCGCAGGCCCAGCCGCTGGGCCGCCACGATGACCTTCTTGATGTGCTCGCGGAAAAACCCCGCCCGCTCGGGATCGGCATCCAGCGTGTTCGGGTAGTAGCCCAGTGCCGACAGGAAGATCCCCTGTTCCTTCAGGAAGGCCTTCACCTCCGCCACCCGGGCGTCGCTCAGGTTGGCGACATCGAGATGGGTGACCCCGGCGTAGCGCCGCTCGGCCTTGCCCGCCGGCCAACAGCAAAGCTCGACACACTTGTAGTCCGCTTCCTGCGCAAACCGGATGACGTCCTCAAAACCGAGATCCGGCAGGATGGCGGAGACGAAACCGGGGGCGTTCATGACACGTTCAGCCTTGGATGAGGCTTTCACCGGTCATCTCGGCCGGCTGGGGCAGGCCCATGAGTTGAAGGACGGTCGGCGCGATGTCGGCCAGGCGCCCGCCCGTGCGCATCCTGGTCTTGCCGGCGACGAGTCCCTCGCCCACCACAAAGACCTCGACGAGGTTCAGGGTGTGCGAGGTATGCGGGCCGTTGTTGACGAAATCCCACATCTGCTCGGCGTTGCCGTGGTCGGCCAGCACGACGGCCTTGCCGCCCTTGGTCGCGAGTGCGGCGAGCAGCTCGCCCACGCCGGCATCGGTGGCCTCGACCGCCTTGATGGCCGCCGGCAGCGAACCGGTGTGGCCGACCATGTCGGGGTTGGCGTAATTGACGACGATGAGGCCGTATTTGCCGGACATGATGGCGGCCTTGGCGGCGGCCGTGACCTCGGCGGCGGACATCTCGGGTTGCATGTCGTAGGTCGGAACCTTTGGGCTCGGCGGGCAGGCGCGCTCCTCACCGGGGAACGGCTCCGCGCGGTAATTGTTGAAGAAGAAGGTCACGTGCGGGTTCTTCTCCGTCTCGGCGCAGCGGAACTGCGCGATGCCGGCCTTGCTCACGACCTCGCCCAGGATGTTCTTCAATTTCTCCGGCTTGCCGGAAACCACGTTCACCGGCAGGCCGGCTTCATACTCGGTCATCGTCGCGTAGTAGAGGTCGAGCTTGGCGCCGCGGTCGAAGCCGTTGAAGTCATCCATGACGAACGCCTTGGTGATCTCGCGCGGCCGGTCGCCACGGTAGTTATAGAATAGCACCGCGTCGCCTTGGCCAATCGTGGCCACCGGCTTGCCCTCGGCACCGACGACCCAGGTCGCGGGTACAAACTCATCGCCGTTCTGCGTCGGGCTGAGGGGATTCGCGTAGTAGTTGGACACGGCGGCCCCGGCACCCGGTGCCGTGGCCATGGCCTTGCGGCCCGTGAGCATGTCGTAGGCCTGCTGGACGCGTTCCCAGCGGTTGTCGCGGTCCATGGCCCAGAAGCGGCCACACACGGAAGCGATTTTGCCTACGCCAATCTGCTTCATCTGCGCCTCGACCTGCCCGATGTAGCCCAGCCCGCTCGACGGCGGCGTGTCGCGTCCGTCGGTGAAGGCGTGGAGATAAACCTCCGTCAGGCCGTCCGCCTTCGCCTGTCGCAGGATGCCATAAAGATGCTCAAGCATGCCGTGCACGCCGGCGTCGGACACGATGCCCATGAGGTGCAGCTTCGATTTCCTGGATTTCACGCGCTCGACCACCGCGCGCCAGACGGGATTGGTTGCCAGCCGTTTTTCCAGGAAAAGCTTGTTCAGGCGGACCAGTTCCTGGTCGACGATACGTCCAGCGCCGATGTTCTCGTGGCCGACCTCGCTGTTGCCCATCACGCCGTCGGGCAGGCCGACGTCGAGGCCCGAGGCCCGGACGAGTGTCACCGGATACTTCGCGTGCAGCTGGTCGTCGCAGGGCTTGCGGGCGAGGACGACGGCGTTGGTCTTGTCCTGGGAGGGATCAGGGTTTTTGCCCCAGCCATCGCGGATGACCAGGAGGACGGGGGGACGGGGGGAAGACATGGGAAAAGGTGCAGATGATTGGCCACCAGTGAACCCATCCACCAACCACTAATCCAGAGAAAACCACGCCACCACGTGGCCGCCTGGTTCAGCCCAGCACCTCGTGCAGGACGCGGGAAAGTTCATTGGCCTCGTAGGGCTTGGCCAAGACGGCGACAAACCCATGGGCGCGGAAATTGGCCAGCACGGGGTCGCTGGAATAGCCGCTGGAGACCATGGCTTTCACCGCGGGGTCGATCTCCCGCAACTTCCCGAGCGCAGCCAGGCCGCCCATGCCCCCGGGCACGGTGAGGTCCATGATCACCAGATCGTAGCGCGTGCCAGCGGCCAGCGCGGCGCGGTATTTTTCCACGGCCTCGGCACCGTCGGCGGCACTGTCCACCGTCAGCCCGTAACGCTGGAGCAACAGCGATGCCACCTGGCGGATGATCGGCTCGTCGTCCATGAAGAGCACCCGCCCCGTGAATTGGTCGGGCGCTCCGTCCCACGGGATCCTTGAATCCGGCTTGGCCTGCTGGTGCAGGGCCGGCAGCCAGATGCGGAACGTGGTGCCCTGCCCCAGTTGCGACTCCACCTCGATGTGCCCGTGGTGTTTCTTGACGATGGAATAGACCGCCGCGAGCCCGAGGCCGGTGCCCGTCTGCTTGGTGGTGAAATACGGGTCGAAGATCCGGGCCAGGTTCTCGGGCTTGATGCCCACACCGGTGTCGGTGATCGCAATCTGGATGTAATCACCCGGCTGCAGCCCGGGCTGGCTCTGACTGTCGTGGGAGTCGTTCCGGGCGGTGATCCGGAGGGTGCCGCCCTGGGGCATCGCCTGGACGGCGTTGAGCACGATATTCTGCACGACGCGGCCGATCTGGCCCTTGTCCGCATCGGCCGGCCAGAGATCGGGCGCCATGTCGAAGTGGGCCTTCACGGGGGAACCATGCAGCGCGAAGGCGGCCATTTCCCGCACGATGGCATCGAGCTGCACGGCCGCACGCACCGGTTCGCCGCCCTTGGCGAAGGTCAGCAACTGCTGCGTCAGGTCGCGCGCGCGCAGAGCCGCCTTTTCCGCCGAGCGCAGGCTGGTGCCCACCGGGCTTTCCGGCGCGACGTCGAGCTGGGCGAGCGCGAGGTTGCCCATGACCGCGGTGAGGATGTTGTTGAAGTCGTGGGCAATGCCGCCCGCCAGCACGCCGACCGACTCCAACCGCGTGGCCCGCACCAGCTCCTGCTCGAGCCGCTCCTGTTCGGTCACATCGCGGAACACCAGCACCGTGCCGGTCACCCTGCCGTCCGGGGCATGAATGGGCGCGCAACATCCCTGGATCTGCCGGCGGGCGCCACTCCGGGTGACCAACCGGGTTTGCGCCGGCAGGTCCAACAAGGCATCACCTCTTACCACCTGCGCCACAGGCACTGCCACCGGCTGGTCTGACTGGCTGTTTTTCAGCTGGCAGATTTCCGCGACCGGGCGTCCGACCGCGGTCGTGTTCTCCCACCCGGTCAGCGCCGTCACCGCCGGGTTCATGAACTCGACCAGGCCCGTCACATCGGTCGTGATGACG
>JANMTJ010000662.1:0-2136 GCA_031390295.1 Oleiharenicola sp. | reverse complement strand
CGCATGTGAACCGAAGCCTCGCTTGTTCTACCCGGAACATCCGAACTCGTGCATTAAACAGGAGAAGGAAGAGATAGTTTTTGATGACTACGTTCTAAAAAAAGCCAATCATTCCTGTCTTGGGAGCGTGTTTGGCTTCGAAGAAGAGGAGCAAGAAGAGCGGGACCGAGGACAATTTATTCGCGGTATGCTGAAATTAGTCAGAGGTCTTGACATACTGGAATAGGCCGGAAGTCGGCCAGAGGGTCAGAAGTCGGCCAGAGGGTCAGGCCTTGGGGGCGTGTTGCCCAAAGGGTCGTTCAGGTGAGTTGAGGTAAGAGAGGGAGTGCGGAGGCGAAGTGTCGTCCGATTTTGTCGCTGAGCGCAGCAAATCCACTCCAGCTTGAGTCTGAGAGCTGGCGCAGGCCGGATGCGACCCTCTTGGCCCCGGTCTGCGGCCCCGGGCGGAGTGCCTTGACCAACAACCTGACGTTCAAACAGGCGGCGATGAGCCAGTCCTGGATCTGCTGACGCCACAGCCGGCGCCACCGGGCGCGTTTGCCGCCGTGGCAGTTCACCGATTGGGCGAAGCTGCCCTCCATCAGGTGCCGGCGGCGGCGGTAGTCCGCTCGGGCCGCCTTGCTGGTGGCTTGGGCGCGGGCTTGCAGGACCAGCTCGTGCTCGCGGTAGCGATGCACTGCCCGGCTGTGCTTGGAGATGGTGCATTGGGTCCGCAGCGGACAGGCCGCGCACACGCCCTTGCGGGCGACATACTCGGTGTGCTGACGCCGGGCATCGTAACCGCGGGGATACAGCGTCTGGCCTGCCGGACAGTGGAAGCGGTCGGCGGCCGCGTCGTAACGGAAGGCCGCCGCCGGAAACCGGTCCGCTGGGGGCGGCCGGCCGGGCATGATCTTCAGGTGGGTGCGGATGCCGCGTTGCTGGAGCGTGCGGTGATTGTCGATGGTGCCGTATTGCTGGTCGCCGATCGCGGTCGCGACGGCGCAGCCGGTGTTCTGGCCGTGCTGCTCGATGAGGGGGATCGTCTGCGTGGGCTCGGCGATGTCACCGGGCGTGGTCACGGTGGCCGTGACGACCCCGCAGCGGTCATCGACCGCCCGGTGCAGTTTGTAGCGCGGGCGGGTGTCGCCGGCGGCCCCGATCTTGCTGTTGCGCACGCAGGGGGCGTCCGGATCGGTCGTGCTGCAGAGGGAGGCGTTGACCGGCTGATAGTGCGGTGCGCCGGTGTGCCCCTCCAGTTTGCGCTCCTCGACCTGATAGGCGGTCTTCAGCGCCGCGATCAGTTCCGGCGACGACTGCACCACCCGGTCCCGACTGGCGTGCGCATTGACCAGGCTGCCGTCGAGGTGGAGCTTGCTGCCGTCCACCAACCCGGTCTCCACGCATTGCCGCACCGTGCGCACGAAGAGAGACTCGAAGACCGGCTGGCCCCAGCGCGCCCGGGCCTTGGACAGCACGCTGTGATCGGGGATCGCGTCATCCAGGCCGAAGCCCAGGAACCACAGGTAGTCCAGCCGCTCCGGCAGCATCCGCATCAGCTCCCGCTCGCTCTTCACGTTGTCGAGGAAGAGCAGGAACATCAGTTTCAGGATCACCTCCGGATCGACCGAGACCTGCCCGTTGTAGCCGTAACAGTGCGCCACCTCCAAACGCACGAAGCTGAAGTCGATCTCCCGGCGGATCGCCCGCAACGGGTGGTCGGCGCGAATGCGCCGGTCCAGATCAACCTGGTAACTGAACATCTCCTTCTGCCCATCGTGTGTGCCCATCATATTGCTGAAGTCAGACGAGCAATCCCTCAGCCCGTTCAATCAGGAGGGCGATTTGGGCAACACGCCCTTGGGGTTTGGGGTTCATTGGATTTTCGTGGGGTAAAACCCAAGGGTTAGGCTCTTGTATTCCCGGAGGCCGCCCTGATCAACCTCGCTTTCCGAAGCGGCAGGAACTCGACGGGCGGGCAAAACCGCGGGCTTCAGGGCCGCTG
Organism: Oleiharenicola sp.; assembly: GCA_031390295.1. Taxonomy (GTDB): domain Bacteria; phylum Verrucomicrobiota; class Verrucomicrobiia; order Opitutales; family Opitutaceae; genus Lacunisphaera. Next base: position 152 of record JANMTJ010000662.1, on the reverse strand, counting down.
CAGCAAGCTAGTTGGGGTTGACGAGCCTAAAATCGCGCGAAGGGGTTGTTTTCAGGGGGCAAGAACCCCTTTTTTCCGTTGCGCCGACCAACTGCGTTCCCTCAATTCTTCGCCTTAAGCCATAATGCATCTCAAGGCGCTCAAGCTCCACG
>JANMTJ010000630.1:0-2506 GCA_031390295.1 Oleiharenicola sp. | reverse complement strand
GGTCATCGCGCGTGACGGTGACCAGGTGCCCCTCGCGCACGTAGCCGAGCCGCTTCAGGATCTCCCCCATGCGCATCGCGACGGTGGTCTTGCCGGTACCGGGGTTGCCGGTAAAGCACATGTGCAGCGTCGGTGTCGCGGAGGTCAACTCGAACTGCCTGCGCAGGCGGTCGACCAGCAAGAGTGCCGCGATCTCGCGGATCCGCGTCTTGACCGGCTTCAAGCCGATCAACTCGCGGTCGAGCACTTCCAGAACTTCCTGGACATTGGAAGCCTTGAATTCGGCATCCAGGTCCACCTGCGCGTCGTCCGCGCAGACGGCCTGGCGATCGGCACTCATGCGCGCATCTCAGTAGCGCTCGGACTCGGGCTTGTCCGTGGCATAGCTGTGCACGGTATAGCGCACCTGCCGCCCTTCGCCTTCCTGGCGCACCAGCCCGAAGCCCGGTTCCTGCTTCGGGCGGTTGACCAGGAACGACATCGCCGGGCTCTCCCCGCCGCGGGTGGAGTTGAACGCCATCACGCGGATGTAATGATTGGGGAAAGTCCTGCGGCAGTTGTTGATCTCCAGCAGGATTCCGGCCGGATCCTTCATGTCGAACATGGGCATGCCGAACATTTCCCAATAGGTGTTGCGCGGGTGGGGATCGTCCGTGTACTCCACGCTCACCGCCCAGCGGTGCTGCAACGCCCACCTGATCTGCGCGGTGATTTGCGCATCGGTGAGATCCGGCAGGAAGGAAAACTGCCCCTGCGTCAGTCTGTTTCCCGTGTTGGTCATCATGACGGCGTCTCCTCGAGTCGTTATGCGGCGGCCGTGGCCGTAGGCACGAAGTCGGCGGTATCGGTGGAGTCGTAGTTGAAGCTGATGTCCTTCCACGTCTCCAGCGCGGCCTTGAGCGGGCTGCAGGTCCTGGCGGCATCTTCGAGGATGCGCGGGCCCTCCCTCAGGTAGTCCCGGCCCTCGTTGCGGGCGAGGATCATCGCCTCCAGTGCCACACGGTTGGCGGTCGCGCCCGCCTGGATGCCCATCGGATGGCCGATGGTGCCGCCGCCGAACTGCAGGATCACGTCCTCGCCCAGGTAGTGAATCAGCTGGTGCATCTGGCCGGCGTGAATGCCGCCCGAGGCCACCGGCATGACCTTGTTGAGAGAAGCCCAGTCCTGCTCGAAGAACAGGCCGTTTTCCAGGCACATCGGATTGTGCGTCTCGCGCAGCACGTCGTAGAACCCCTTGATCATGAAGGGGTCGCCCTCGAGCTTGCCGACGACGGTGCCGGCGTGAATGTGGTCCACGCCCGCCATGCGCATCCACTTGCAGATGACGCGGAAGTTCATGCCGTGGTTCTTCTGGCGCGAATAGGTCGAGTTGCCGGCGCGGTGCAGGTGCAGGATCACGTCGTTCCTGCGCGCCCACTTGGCCATGGACTGTATCGCGGTATAGCCGATGACCAGGTCGATCATGACGATGGCCGAGCCGAGCGACTTGGCGAAATCGGCGCGTTCGTACATGTCTTCCATGGTGCCGGCCGTGACGTTGAGGTAGTGACCCTTGACTTCGCCCGTGGCCGCCGCCGCCTTGTTCACCGCCTCCATGCAATACAGAAACCGGTCGCGCCAGTGCATGAACGGCTGCGAATTGATGTTCTCGTCGTCCTTGACGAAATCCAGGCCGCCCCTGAGCGCTTCGTACACAACGCGCCCGTAGTTGCGGCCTGAGAGTCCGAGCTTCGGCTTGGTTGTGGCCCCGAGCAGCGGCCGGCCGAACTTGTCCAGGCGCTCGCGTTCGACCACGATACCGGTAGCCGGGCCCTGGAAGGTCTTGAGGTAAGCGACCGGGATGCGCATATCTTCAAGACGCAGCGCCTTGACCGCCTTGAAACCGAACACGTTGCCGATAATCGAGGCTGTCAGGTTGGCGATCGAGCCCTCCTCGAACAAATCTAGGTCATAGGCGATATAGGCGAAATATTGCTGCTCCGTGATGCAGCCCGGGCCTGTATTCGGCACCGGATCGACGCGGTAGGCCTTGGCGCGATACAGATCGCAGGCAGTCAGCCTATCGGTCCACACCACCGTCCAGGTGGCGGTGGAGGATTCACCCGCAATCGCCGCGGCCGCCTCGATCGAGTCCACGCCCTCCTGTGGGGTGATGCGGAACAGCGCGATCACATCGGTATCCTTGGGTTGGTAGTCTGCGTCCCAATAGCCCATCTTCGCGTACGGGATCACCCCGGACTTGTAGCGCTCTGCCATATTGCCCATCTGTGCTCTCCTGCGTTAATGCGATGGGCGCAAGAGTAACCGGGCATACACATAAGGTAAATTCAATATTTATTATGTGTATGATAAGCTTTTACTTATGTTAATTCTGGAGGTTCCGACGTGACGCTGCGCAACGCCACGCTGCGGCAATTCAGGGTATTCGAGGCGGTCGCGCGCAATCTGTCGTTCTCGCGCGCGGCAGCGGAACTGCACCTGACCCAGCCCGCGGTGTCGATGCAGG
>JANMTJ010000611.1:0-2805 GCA_031390295.1 Oleiharenicola sp. | reverse complement strand
CCGATGCCGGGGGCGTCACCCGCCCGGCCCATCTGGAAGGCCATGAACCGCCCGTCGTCGCTCACCACCCCGTTCGAGGCCTTGTAGCCGGGGTAGTCGCTGAAATGGGTCAGGCGCGTGTGCCGGCCGCTGCCGTCCAGGGTGAGTTTCCACAGGTCGATGTAGGCCGGGCCGCCGGGATGCTGCTCGTCGCACTCGACCAGCGTGTATTGCCCGTCGGGAAAGGAACCCTCGGCCTCGTCGTAGATCGCGGGCGAGTCGGTGAAGCGTGTCAGCTTTTTCGTGGTCAGGTTTACGCTGAACACGTCGCACTTCTGCCCGCCGTCGGTGTAGGTGTTGAAGATGAGCTCGCCGTCGTGGTGCGGCCGGAAGTTCTGTGTCTCCATCGTGCAGGGGAAGCCCGGCTCGGAGCCGTCGAGCACCAGGCGCCGGTTGGTGAAGGCCGGCTTGCCGTCGGTGTAGGTGATGTCAGCCGCATACATTTTCGAGGAAGCGAGATTGGAGCCGGGAGCGGGAGCACCCCATTCCGTCCAGGCAATCTGGAGCTTGGCGCGCGCGACCGCCGGGCCCTCACTGCATAGCGCACCGAGCGGCACGGGCAACGACTGGCCGTCGCGCGCGAGGACGGAGAGAGTGCATTGCCGGCGGGCGAGCCCGGCTTGTTTGGGGTCGAAGACCTCGGGTCCGGAGAGCAGGATGTCGCCATTGGCGAGATACATGGCGCGCGTGTAGCCGTGGTGCGGATAATAAGCCGTGAGGTTGCGAATCGCGCCCGTGGCGAGTTCCAGCTCCATGGCGTCACCGAACATCTTGGTCAGAAACAGGATTTTCCGGCCATCGTGCGACCAGTCGGCGCGCTCGCCGAACTGCGTCAGGTGCCGGAGGTGCGGCGGCAGGTGATCGACGGGGCTTTCACCGGTCGGCGGGGAAGCAGCGCGGGACATTGCGGCTAGGACAAACACAAGCAGAACGGCGGGGAGACGGGGCATGACGCAAGCTGGCACCACCATTCCTGCCGGTCACGGCCGGGGCTGTCGCAACGTTGGACTAAATCGAGAAACCCGAGTCGCCTTACTTTTTCTTCCGTGGCGGGGTGACGTTCTTCATGCCGCCGGGCGCGGGCTTGGGCCCGCCGCTGTTGATGGGCAGGTCGGGCTCGGGCATGCGGTTGATGACCATCTGCTGGCCGATGGTGAACAGGCCGTTGATGGTCGAGTAGAGGGCGAGGCCGGAGGCGAAGGTGTAGCAGAACAGGGTGAAGATCCACGGCATGATCTTGAACATCGTCTGCTGGGCGGGATCGACGGACGGGGTCGGCGTGAGCCGCATCTGGAAGATCATCGTGGCGCCCATGAGCAGCGGCATGATGTTGATCGGCAGGCCGAAGATATGCGCCACGGTGTCGGGAGCCGAGAGGTCGTGCGCCCACAGGAACGAGGCGAAGCGCAGCTCCGAGGTGCTCTGCAGCATGGCGAAGAAGCCGACAAAGAACGGGATGGTGATAAGGACAGGGATGCAGCCGCCGACGGGATTGACCTTGTTCTCCTTGAAGATGCGGAGGGTCTCGGCCTGGAGCTTCTGGGGGTTGTCCTTGTACTTCTCCCGCATGGCCTGCATGTGCGGCTGGAGCTTGGCCATGCGCTTGGCGGAGCGGGAGGCGGCGAGCGTGAGTGGCAGGAAGACGATCTTGAGTGCCAGTGTGGTGATGACGATGGCCCAGCCCCAGTTGGGCACCAGCGAGTGGACCCAGGTCATGATGGTCAGCAGCAGGGGGGCGAAGAAGCCGGAGAAGAAGATCTTGTTGAAAAAGAAGGCGTCGAATTGCATGACCTTCTCCTCCCCGTGATTGAAGACGGCGGTGTTGCTGAGCCGCTTGTATTCGTTGGGGCCGGTGTAGAAATTGGCGCCGAAGGCCGAGGAGGCGCCGGCGGCCAGGGGCTTGAGGTCGAACTGCGCGAAGCCAGTGACGCCATAGAGACGATTGTCGTCCACCGGGGCGTGGGGATCCAGCTTCACCCGTTCCACCCGCAAGCCGATGCCGGGCTGGTCGGGGGTCAGAATCATGCAGAAGAACTGGTTCTTCACGGAGGCCCAGGCGATGGAGGCGGGACGGTCGAGGTAGGCCGGGGCGGCGCCGTCCTTCATGCCGATCCAGCTCAGGAAGCCGCCGCCCTCGAGGTCACTGCGGGCAATGAAATTAGCGTCGTTGCCGTCCGAGTAGCCGGTGTTGAGATACATGCCGTAATCGGCGGCATTGAGCGGGGCGGCGGTGCCGAGGTTGAAGACCGCACGGGGGAGGATCTGGGGCTTGTCCGTAAGGTTGCGGAACGTCGTCTCGTGGCGGATCTGGTAGTCATCGCGCCCGGGGGCCGGAGTCAGCGTGTAACGGCGGGTGACCTCGAGGCTGTCGCTGGTGGTGCGGTAAACGACCTCGGTGTCGTTTCGCGAGACCAGCTTATACGCGGTGTGGCGGTCCGCGCCGGGGAAGTCGGTGAGGCTGAGCGCCGGGGCGACCTTCACCGAGTTGAGCGTGTAGAGGCCAGTCTGGCCCTGGACGGCGAGGTGCTTCTTGAGCGCGATACTGTCGATGGCGCCGCCGTGGTTGGTGAGCGTGACGATAATGAAGTCATTGGCGAGCGAGACGGTCTCGGCGAGGCCGACAAGCGGATGACTGACCGTGGTCAGAACCGTAGCGGCCGGGGTGCTGGTCTGACCGGGAGTGGCCGGCGCGGGGGCCGAGGACTCAGCCGGAGCCGGCGTGACCGGCAGGGGCGCGGCCGGACGCGAGCCATAGCGGGCGCTGAA
>JANMTJ010000578.1:0-4988 GCA_031390295.1 Oleiharenicola sp. | reverse complement strand
AGCCGCTGGAATCCCTCGCCGGTGGCGGCGGGGGCGTTCTGGTGCCAGCGGGCGGTGAGTTCGGTCTGGCGGGCGGCGATCTCGGAGGCGGAGAGCATGCGCACCCAGCGTGTGCGGAGGCCACCCGACTTGGCAAGCCGGGGTTGGGTGACGGGATTTTCGCGCTGTCAATCCGGCGGGTGAACAGCTAGGCACAGCGGGATGGTCAATGTCATCTGCATGAAGTGGGGCGGGAAATACGGGCCCGACTACGTGAACACCCTGCGCTCGATGCTGACCCGCCATCTGCAGCGGCCGCACCGCTTCATCTGCTTCACGGACGACGCCACGGGCAGTGTGCCCGGGGTCGAGATCAAGGCGCTGCCCGACATGCATCTGCCGCCGGACAAGGAGCGGGGCTGGCGCAAGCTGTCCACCTTCCAGTCGCCGTTTGGCGACCTGACCGGGCCGGTGCTTTTTCTGGACCTGGACATAGCCATCACGGGCGGCATCGACTGTTTTTTCCAGCACCCGGGGGAATTCTGCATCATCCATGACTGGGCCAAGCCGTGGCGGATCACGGGCAATTCCTCGGTCTACCGCTTTGAGGCCGGGGCGCACCCCGACATCCTGGATTATTTTCTCCAGAACATCGACCGGGTGAAGGGTGAGGTGCGCAACGAGCAGGAATACCTCACGCGGGAGATGCACCGGAAGGGCCTGCTGACCTACTGGCCGAAGGAGTGGTGTGTCAGTTTCAAGCACAGTTGTCTGCCGACCTTTCCCCTGAACCTGGTCCAGACCCCCCGGCTGCCAGACGGGGCCCGGATCGTGGTGTTCCATGGCAACCCCAACCCACCCGAAGCGGTGGTGGGCAAGGGCAAGAACCTCTACCGGTATGTGCGGCCGACCCCCTGGGTGGCCGAGCACTGGCGCTGACCGCGGAACTGCCAAATCACCGTAAAACCCCGGCACTGTGCGGAGGGAGGCTGCTTCACATTTGCCTTCGTATGTCTCCGGGCTAATTGTAGGAACACCGCGCCGACCACGCGGTCCAGAAACGACCTAACGCCATGCCCGAAATGCTCATCATCAAGCCGTCTGCGCTGCGTGACATTGTGCACGGGCTGCAGGTGGCCGCGTCGATCAAGGCGCAGAAACCGGAATGGCGCATTTCATGGATCGTGCGCGACATCTTCGCGCCGCTCGTGCGGTCGAGCACGGCGGTCGACCAGGTTTTTGTGTTCCAGCGCCACGAGGGAGCGCGGGGTTTCCTGCGCACGATGCGCGAGGTCCGCAAGCGAGAGTTCGACCTCGTGTGCGACTTCCAAGGATTGCTGCGCACCGGGCTCATGACCAAGTGGGCGCGCGGCCGCCGCAAGGTCGGCCGGCCGGATGCGCGCGAAGGCTCCGGATTTTTCTATGACGAGAAGATCAAGCTGCCGCCCGAGGGTGCGCAGGCGCATGTGCTGGAGACCTTGCTGGAGTTCTGCCGGGTGGCCGGCGCCGAGCCGCGGTTGACCGGTCCGTTGCATTTCCGGGATCTGGAACGGCTGCACCTGGGCTTCATGGACCCGCGCAAGGGCCAGCAGCCGATCCTGATCTTTCCCGACAGCGGGGAGAGCCGGAAGAAATGGAACGGCTTCAGCGAGCTCACGGCGCTGCTGATCCGCGAGGCCGGCCGCAAGGTCGTGTGGGCCGGGTCCAACTACCTGCCGTGCCGTGAATCATTTCCCGAGGGCTCCTTCGTCAACCTGACGGGCAACACCAGCCTGACCTCCCTGCCGGCGCTGCTGAGCAAGGCCGACTGGGTCATATCGAACGACAGCGGGCCGATGCACCTGTCTGCGGCGATGGGCCTCAGGACCATCGGTCTGTTCGGACCGACCGACCCGCGGCAATTCGGGCCTTACCCGCTGAAGAGCCCGGCCAATTACGCGATCCAGGCTCCGGTCGGCGAGCTCGCGTTGCTGTCCGCCAAGGAGGCCTTTTTCCTGTTCAACCGGATCGAGGCCTCGCTGCACAAGGCCCAGACCCGCGCGGCGCTGGCGCCCGCCTGAGATTCTCCTCGTTCAGGGCGGTGCGAAAAAGGGTTGTTCCCCGGACGGGATATCCCTTCAACCTAGCCAGTCATGCTCGATCCCAAGTTGCTCCGTGATTCACCCGAAACCGTGCGCGCCGCCATCGCCCGCAAGCATCTGGCCGTTGATCTCGACGCCGTGCTCGCCCTCGACTCGGCCTGGCGCACGCAGTTGGGGGAAGTTGAGACACTTCGTTCCCGGCAGAAGGCCGCGAATACCGAGATGGTGGCGCTGAAGAAGGGTTCGCCGGAGTTCCTCGCGAAGGTGCAGGAAATGAAGACGGTCTCCGCCACGGTGAAAACCAAGGAGGAGACGCTCAAGGCGCTCGAGGAGAAGTGGCATGCGGCCATGCTCTCGCTGCCGAATATTCCCCACGCCTCGGTGCCCGAGGGCAGGACACCCGAGCAGAATGTGGTTCAGGCCACGCACGGCGACACCGCCACGGCCTCGGCGCACGCGATGCCGCACTGGGAGATCGCCGGCTTCAGCCACCTGATTGATTTCGCCCGCGGGGCGAAGGTCACGGGCGCGGGCTTTCCCTTCCTGATTGGCGACGGCGCCCGGCTTTCCCGCGCACTGCTGCAGTTCTTTTTGGATGAGGACGTGAAGGCCGGCTACACGGAGGTGAGCCCGCCGATCTTCGTCAACGCCGCCAGCGCGACCGCCACGGGGCAACTCCCGGACAAGGAGGGCCAGATGTATGAGACGGTCGACAAGCTTTACGCCGTGCCCACGGCCGAGGTACCGCTGACCAATTTCTTCCGCGACGAGATCCTGGAGGAGGAGGTCCTGCCGGTCTGCCGCTGCGCCTACACGCCCTGCTTCCGGCGCGAAGCCGGCAGCTATGGCAAGGATGTGCGCGGGCTCAACCGGGTGCACCAGTTCGACAAGGTTGAACTGCTCAAGTGGGTGCATCCGTCCAGCAGCTACGACGAACTGGAAAAGCTCCGCGCCGACGCCGAGCGCCTGCTGCAAAAACTCGAGCTGCCGTACCGCGTGCTGCTCATGTGCGGCGGCGACCTGGGTTTTTCCCAGTCGAAGAAATACGACCTCGAGGTCTGGGCCGCGGGCCAGAAGCGCTGGCTGGAAGTATCCAGTTGCTCGAATTTCGAGGGTTTCCAGGCGCGCCGGGCGCAGATCCGGTTCCGCAACAAGGCAACCGGCAAGCCCGAGCTCGTGCACACGCTCAATGGCTCGGGTCTCGCCGTGCCGCGCGTGCTCGCGGCCCTGCTGGAGAACAACCTGCAGGCCGATGGTCGCGTGAAGATTCCGGCGGCGCTCGTGCCGTACTTCGGGAAGGAATACCTCAGCTTCAAGTGAACTTGCGGTTACAGGCGGAGCGGGTGGGAGAGCTGCTGCCGCGATCCCGCCTGCATCCGGCCGTGCTGCGCTGGGTGGCGGGCCACCGGCAAACCGGAACCTGGGGTGTCGCTTTTTCCGGCGGAGCAGACTCCCTCGCGCTGCTGCTCGTCCTGTGGGCACACTGGCCGGAAGCGCGGGACAAGCTCGTGGCCCTGCATTTCAACCACCGGTTGCGGGGCAGGGAGTCCTCGGCCGACGAGAAATTCTGCCGGCGAGTATGCACGGCGCTGGGTGTGCGCCTGCGCGTGGGGCAATGGCGCGGCAAGCATCGAGGGGCGAGCGAGGCCGAATCACGGCAGGCCCGGCACGCCTTCTTTGCCCGGGAATTGAAACGGCTGGGCGGGAGGGTGCTCTGGCTGGCGCACCAGCAGGACGACATCGCCGAGACCATGCTGATGCGGCTGGCGCGGGGCAGTGGCGCGGCGGGGCTGGCGGCGCCGCGACCCGTTCAGGCAACCACTGAGCGGCGCGTGCATCTGCGCCCCTTGCTGACCGTGAAAAAACAGGAGCTGATCCGGGTGTTGCGCGACGCGGGACTCAAGTGGCGGGAGGATGCCTCGAACGAAGGGCAGGATTTTTACCGGAACCGCATCCGGCAGGCGGTTCTGCCGGCCTGGCAGAAAGCGGCGGAGCGTGATGCGCAGGCGGGTGCCGCGCTTGCCCGCGAACTGCTCGAGGAGGACGATACGGCGCTGGAGGCCTGGCTGGACCGGTTGGTGCCGCTCAAACGGGGGGTACTGGATGTGCGGCTGCTGGGCGGTGTTCCGCGGGCGGTGGTGCGGCGGGCGCTGCACCGCTGGATGCTGGCGGTCCGGCCCGAGACCGACCTGTCACGGCAGGGTTTTGAACTGCTGCTGGCGGCGGTCGTGCGCGGCACGGCGACCCGCTTCAGTCTGGGGCGCAGCGGTTTTGCCGTGATCCGGCAAGGCAAACTGAGCTTCAAGAAGGGCAAGGTCGTTCCGATTTGAGCTGAATATTCAACCCGCCGGCCGATTGACTTATCCGGGTGGAACCATCACGTTGTCAGGCTACTCTAATCATCATGGCTGATAACGAAGACAACAAGAAGCGCCGTCCGCTCAAAAGCATCCCCCCCGACGGGTTCCCGGTAAAAACGGGCCTGATCTGGGTGGCCATCATTGGCGCGATCGTCGCCCTTTTTCTGCTGAATCCCACCAAGGGCCCGCAACCGGCCGCGCTCCAAATCCAGGGCGTGATCGAACTCGCCGAGCAGGGCAAGATCGCCACCGGCTTCATGCGCAACGACCCCACCGGCGGGCCGTCTTGGTACATCGTGACGGGTGAAACCGTCGAGGCCATGCTGCGCAACGCCAGCCAGGTGGAGACCAAGTCATTCACCGCGGCCGGCCGGCTCACCGAGAGCAATTACGAGCTGTTGCAGAAAGCGAAGGTGCTTGTCGAGAAGCCCGCCACCACCGCCACGACGCAGCTGCTCTACAACGTGCTGCCGTTCGTCGTCGTCATCGGCCTGCTGTATTTTCTGTTCGTCCGCCAGCTGAAGAACGCCGGCAAGGGCGCGCTGAGCTTCGGCAAGAGCCGCGCCAA
>JANMTJ010000577.1:0-1533 GCA_031390295.1 Oleiharenicola sp. | reverse complement strand
CCCTTCATGTAGGCTTCCTTGGCCTCGACGGTGCCGTCCTTCACCCGCGCCATGAGGCTGTTGTCCATCGTGATCATGCCCTCGGAGGAGCCGCTCTCGATGATGCCGCGGATATTGGAAATCATGCCGGAGCGGATGGTGTTGGGCAGCGCCTCGTGCTGCAGCAGGATCTCGTGCACGGCCACACGGCCCTTCGGCACTTTCTTGCACAGGAGCTGGGCGACGACGCCGGCGAGGCAGCCGGCGAGCATGACGCGCACCTGGTTCTGCTCCTCCGCGGGAAAGGTGTTGATGATGCGGTCCACGGTCTTGGGCGCATTGTTCGTGTGGAGTGTGCCGAAAACGAGCATGCCCATCGAGGCGCAGGAAAGGGCGAGCTTGATGGTCTCCATCTCGCGCATTTCGCCGAGGAGGACAATGTCGGGGTCGTGGCGCATGGCGCCCTTGAGCGCGGCGCCGAAGGTCTCGGTGTGCTCGCCGACCTCGCGGTGGACGATGGTGGACTTCTTGCAGGGGTGGACGAACTCGATGGGGTCCTCGATCGTGATGATGTGCTTCGCGAAGTTGTCGTTGATGTAGTCGATCATCGCGGCGAGCGTGGTGGACTTGCCGGAGCCGGTGGGGCCGGTGACGACGACGAGGCCCTGGTCGAGGTGGCAAAGCTTCTTCAGCGCCTCGGGGAGGTTGAGCTGGCTGAAGGAAAGGATCTTGGCGGGAATCTGGCGCAGGACGGCGGCCTGACCCCAGTGGTTGTAGAGGAAGTTGGCGCGGAAACGGGCGAGCCCCTCGACTTCGTGGGCGAGGTCGAGGTCCTTGCGCTCGAGAAAGTCGGCCCAGCGCTTGGCCGGGCAGATTTCCTTGAGGTAGGCTTCCATCTGCTTGGCGTCGAGCGGGGTGTCGCCGATGGCCTGCAGCCCGCCGGAGATACGGGACTTCGGCGGCAGGCCGACGGTGAGGTGCAGGTCGGAGCCACCCTTGTCGAGCATGGTCTTCAGGAGTGAGTCGATGGCAGCCATGGGTCAGGAAACAGACGGATTAACCACGAAGGACACGAAGGGACGCGAAGGGGAGAGACCAAGCCGCAGAATTTTGGCCACAAAAAGCACAAAAAACGCAAAAGGGGAGCAGGAGCGATTCAACACACCCCGCCCTGACGGGCACCCCTCGATCAAGAGGGGTGGCGCGCAGCGACGGGGTGGGTGGTATTTTTCAGCCATGGGGTCAGACTTTTCCGACCGGCGGGGTGCTGGGGGGCGAGGCCGGGTCGATCTTCTGGCGGACGTTGCGGGTGGAGACGTTGAGTAGGGCGGTCTCCTTGGTGATTTTCTTCTGCATATACATCTCGAGGACGACGTTCTCCATGATGCACATGCCTTCCTTGACGCCGGTTTCCATGACGTTGCGCAGGCCGGCGGTCTTGCCCTCGCGGATAAGGGCCTGGATGGCGGTGTTGGAGATCATGATCTCGCAGGCAACGACGAGGCCGCCGCCGACGGCGGGCAGCAGGCGCTGGCAGACGACGCCGCGGAGGCT
>JANMTJ010000559.1:0-2257 GCA_031390295.1 Oleiharenicola sp. | reverse complement strand
AGGGAGGATCGGGAGGGCAGCCTGTGGCTTACGACCGCCACGGGTCTGTTCCAGCTAAAGGACAACATCAGCGGCAGCATCAGCGTGGCGGAAGGCCTGGCGCAGACCGCCGTGTTTTCCGTCTATGAGGGAACCGATGGGGGGTGGTGGATCGGGCTCTGGGGGGGCGGGGTGTATCGCTACGACCAGAAGCAGGCGACGCAGCTGCCGGTGCCGGCGGCGTTGGGCCTCAACCAGGTGCTCTCGTTTGCGGAGGAACCGGCCGGCACTCTCTGGATCGGCGCCAGTTCCGGCCTGTATCGCCACAGCGGCGGCGAGACCGTGAACCTTTTCAAAAGCGACCAGGCGGCCGCGGGCTTGAAACGGCTCGCCGAGCAACCCGATGCCATCCTGCCGGGCCCGGTGCACAGCCGCGTCAATTGCATCACCCCGGATGGCAAGGGCGGACTCTGGGTGGCGACGGACGGCGCGCTCTACCACGGCACGGAGGGAAAATTTCGCGCGTACACCTCCGCCGACGGTCTCCCGGGCGATATTTTCAAGTCCGTGCTCCGGGCCCGCGATGGCGCCGTGTGGGCCACGATCCCGCCGTTCGGCGTGGTCTGCCTGCGCGAGGGAAAGTGGACGACCTACCGGTGCGGCCAGGGTATCTCGGATATCGCTCCCCGGGCGGTTTACGAGGACGGGGCCGGCTCCATCTGGGTGACGACCGAGGGCGGCGGGCTCAACCGCTTCAAGGACGGGCGATGGCGGAATTTCACCTCCCGCGACGGATTGGTCGACGATTTTATCTCGGGCTTGATCGAGGACAGGCTGGGAAATTTATGGGTCGCCTATCCACGCGGCCTCATGCGCATACCGTTGCAACAATTTGACGAGATCGACAGCGACCGGCGCCGCCTGCTGCAACCGCGGTTGTTCAACGGGGCCGACGGCCTGCCCGCCGGGGAGACCAACCTGCAGGGCCTTCCCAATGCCGTGCGCACGCGCGACGGCCAGCTGCTCTTCGCCACTGACCACGGGGTGGCGGTCATCGAGCCCGCGCACCTCAAGCTCAACCAGGTCGTGCCGCCGATGCAGATCGAGAACTTCATGATCAACGGAGTCGTCGCCGACCTGTCGCGTCCGCTGGTGGTACCCCCCGGCGGCAACGATATCCGGATCCAGTACACCGGCATCTGCCTGCTCGCGCCAGACAAGGTGCGCTTCCGCATCCGGCTCACGCCCGGGAACCGCGACTGGGTCGAGATGGAAGCCCGTGCGGACATTCGCTATGGGCAGCTGCCACCCGGCCAGTACAATTTCCGCGTCATTGCCTGCAACAACGACGGGATTTGGAACGAGGAGGGTGTCGGGGTGACGTTCACCGTGCGGCCCTACTTTTATCAGACCGGCTGGTTCATCGGCCTGGCAGTGGCGCTGGTGACCGGCGGCTTCTTTGGGGTTTACAGGGTGCGGGTCCGCGCGGCGCGCCAACGACTGGTGGAGCTGGAAACACTCGTCCAGCGCCGCACCGGTGAGTTGGAAGCCGCCAAAAACGCCGCCGAGGCCGCCACCAAGGCCAAAAGCGAGTTCCTGGCCAACATGAGCCACGAGATCCGCACGCCCATGAACGGCGTCATCGGCATGACCGGCCTCCTGCTGGACACCAAGCTGGACGAGCTGCAGCGGGAATTCGCCGAGACCATCCGCACGAGCGCGGACACGCTGCTGACCGTGATCAACGACATCCTCGATTTCTCCAAGATCGAGGCGGGCAAGATGCACTTCGAGGAATTGAGTTTCGACCTGATCGAGACGGTCGAGGGCACGCTCGACATGCTGGCCGAGCGCGCCCAGCGGAAAAACATCGAGCTGGTCAGCGCGATCCCGCCCGACGTCCCGCCCTTCCTGATCGGCGATCCCGGGCGGCTGCGACAGGTCCTCGTCAACCTCATCGGCAACGCCATCAAGTTCACCGAGCGCGGTGAGGTCGTCATCCGGGTATTCAAGGAGGCCGAGACCGACACGCACGCCACCTTGCGATTCAGCGTCATCGACACCGGCATCGGCATTCCCCCGGAGGTGCAGGCCCGGCTTTTCCAAGCCTTCATCCAGGCCGACAGCTCCACCACGCGCCGCTACGGCGGCACGGGCCTCGGCCTCGCGATCTCCAAGCGGTTCTGCCAGATGATGGGCGGCGACATCACGGTCGAGAGCGAGATCGGCAAGGGCGCCACGTTCACGGCCCGGGTGCCGCAGTCCGCCGTGCCGCAGG
>JANMTJ010000557.1:0-3218 GCA_031390295.1 Oleiharenicola sp. | reverse complement strand
GTATGCCGCACCCGACCGAGAACCACTCGGAAAAGTGGAAAGTGAATCAAGGGTAGCTAAGCCCATTACTGGTACAGTTTTGGATGAAACCGATTCGCCATTACCTGGTGTGAGTATTTTAGTGAAAGGTACAACGAATGGTACCGTGACCGACATAAACGGACAGTTCAATTTAGAAGTACCAGATGATGCAACATTGGTCTTCTCCTACACAGGTTATCTTTCACAAGAAATTGTAGTAGGTGCTCAAACAGCGATTACCATCACCCTAAAAACGGACGCAAAGCTATTAGAGGGCGTAGTGGTAATTGGGTACGGAACAGCCAAGAAATCGTGTCAGCAAGAATGGCAACCTCATGCTCAACATCCCCCTGCGCGGCGACGGCTCGCTTGACGACAAGGAGGTCGCCCTGCTCAGGGACATCGCCGCCTGGATGGACGTCAATGCCGAGGCCATCTTCGCCACGCGGCCGTGGAAAATCTATGGCGAAGGTTCTTCCACCCAGAAGGCCGCCGAGAAGGGTCAGTTCGACGGCCAGAAGGACATCGCGCCCTTCACCGCCCAGGACATCCGCTTCACCACTTCCAAGGACGGCAAGACCCTCTACGCGATCGCCATGGGCTGGCCGGCCGACGGCAGGCTCACGATCAAGTCACTCGCCACCGGGTCGCCGCATTTCACCGGTGGCATCGAGTCGGTGAAGCTCCTGGGTCCGACGTCCAAGGTCGCGGTGCAGCGCACCGCCGAGGGGCTTGTCATCACCTTCCCCGCCAGCGCGAAACCTGCCCCGGGGCAGGTCGCGGCCTGCGTGCTCAAGGTGGCGCTGAAGTAGGGGAATCTTTTTGCGAAATGCCTTCAGGTAGGGCGCGACCGCTGGGCGCGCCGGTTACACGATCGCGGACGGCCCGGCGGTCCGTCCCTACCGGCGCTACCGCGCCAAAGTCGTTAAGGACCAACCCTCCTCAGTGCGACACATGCGAGAACCGCTCATCGAGCGCGCGCAGCCGCCGCGAGAGGTCGCGAGCGAGGTTGAGCATCACGATGCCATACTGGTCGGCCCGGTGCTTGTAGAGGCGGAAAAAATCCGTGCCCTTCAGGGTGCAGGCGGTCACCGCGTCGTCCGCGACCACGCTGGCCGAGCGCACCACGCACTCCACCAGGCTCATCTCGCCGAAGAACTGGCCCGGGCCAAACTGGGCGAGCGTCACCGGCTGGGCCGAGCCGTGGCCCTTGATGACCGAGACATGGCCCGAGGAGAGGAAGAACATGCGGTTGCCCGGTTCACCCTCACCGATGATCACCGCGCCGGCCGGGAAATGTTCCTCCCGGGCCAGGTCGGAGAGATAACGGATGGCCTCGCCGTCAAGGCCGGCCATCACCGGTGCACGCTGCAGGAAGTTTTCTAGCGAGGGGTTCACGCGGTGGACTGCGGAGTCGGACCAATCACTAGCCGCCCTTTCGGCCCGGGGCAAACCTGAACACCGCGGGGTGCCGCAAAAACCGGTTTGCCGCGCCACCCCCGGCGGCCAGACTGCCCGCATGAGCTCCCCCGCCCCGCTCAGCCTGTCGGAGATCGGCCAGATCGCCGTCATTGTCGGCGATGTCCCCAAGGCCACCGCCTTTTATCGCGATGTACTCGGCCTGAGATTCCTTTTCCCGGCCGGTCCCACCATGGCGTTTCTCGCCGCCGGATCCGTGCGCATCATGCTGACGACCCCGCAGGGCGCCGGTGCGGTCGGGAAGAACTCGATCCTCTATTTCAAGGTGGACGACATCGCGACGACGCATGCCGCCATCGTGGCCCGCGGGGCGGAGAAGGCCAGCGAGCCGCGTCTGATCGCGAAGCTGCCGGATCACGAGCTGTGGATGGCCGCGGTGCGCGATCCCGAGGGCAATGTCATCGAGCTGATGAGCGAAGTCCGGAAGTAAGGTTCAGCGCCCCGGCCCGTGCTTCCTGGCCGTCAACCAGAGCCCGCCAACCAAGATCGCGAGGCCCGACAGGATTGACCCCCAGGCGGGTTGGACTCCCGCCTTCGTGACACCGCACAACTCGTAAGCCGACGAGGCCAGACCCGTGCCCAGCACCAGATAGCCGGCCGCGCACGCGATGCACTTGGGCAGCATGATCGCGAGTCCGCCGGTGACAACCCACCGGTGCCAGCCAGACCGTCGTTGGCGGGCTGCGGACGCCGATGCCGCCCCCGGGGTATCCACGGCCTTATTCATCATACTGGTCCGGATAGCGTGGTGGCGGACCGGCCGGGCTGATCAGGCCGCCCGCGCGACCCTTGGGTTCCTCCCATTCCTCCTGCCGGCCCAGGGCGGTCAGGTCCAGCAGGCGGATTGACCCGACCGTGTCCTCCGCGCCGCGGCCGTAACTCGAGTAGGTGTGGTAGATTTCATTGCCCTTGCGAAGGAAGGAGCTGAGCCCGTGCAGGTCGAAAGGCTCCTCGTTTTCAAAGTAATAGCCGCTGCCCGCCTTTTCGTTTTCCTCCTTGGTCCGGTAATTGTAGGCCGGCGGCGCAACGGTGGAATCGACCGTGACGCCGAAGTCGTGGTTGAAGCGGGTGCCGGACGACGAATACAGCGGGAACTTCCAGCCCATGCGGGCCCGGAACGGCGTGACCTTGGACAGCGGGCCGCGCGTAATGATGACGAGCGAGGTGTTGCGCTGGTGCAGGCTGGTGAAATGACCGCGCGCCAGCTGGTCGGCCCAGCTGGAACAGCCCTTGCAGGGCTCGTCGAGCGGCTGCCCGTTTTCCCAGTGCCACATGAAATGATAGACCAGGAGCTGCGGCCGTCCCGCGAAGAGATCGCCCAGGCTCACCCTGCCCCCGGGACCCTCAAACGTATACTGCTGGTCGACCCGGACCATCGGCAGTTCGCGCCGCGCGGCGTTCAGCCGGTCGCGTGCCTTGGTCATTTCCTTTTCCTGGGCGAGCAGCTTGACGCGCTCCTTGAGCCATTCCGCGCGCGAAACAGCCCGGGGGTGGTTGATGTCGGGGTTTGTCATGGTGAATTTTCCACGGGCACGGCGGATTGCGGCCGGGCGGTTTCATCGCCGGCATCCTCCGCCGCCATCTCCTCGACCATCTCGCGCACGCGCAAGTCGATCATCATGACCACGTCGGCGGCATCCCGGCGGCCCTTGCGCTCCAGTTCGAAGGCAAGGTCGGCAAACTCGGCGCGCAGGGCGTCGAGCCGGGCCTGGACGGGG